>NZ_JBHVWN010000043.1:0-30139 GCF_042882275.1 Streptomyces sp. NPDC058231
CCAAGCGACTGACCTGACCCGCACACGAACCGCGCGTGGGCCTCGGGAGTAGGGACTCCCGAGGCCCTCGCGCAGGTGTGGGACCGGCCGGATCAGCCGATCGGCAGGCCCTGCTTCGGCAGCAGGCCGCCGGTGAGACCGCCGGTAGGCAGAGCGCCCCCGGGCTTGGCGCCGGTGGCTCCGGCGACCAGGTCGCCGGCGGTGCTCGTGGTGCTTCCGGTGGCCTTCTTGGCGGCGGGAGCGGCCTTGTGGCCCGTGCCGCCGACGGTCTTGCGCGCGGCCGGGAGGGCCGTTCCGACGATCTTGCCGCCGGTGGCGCCCGCGACCTCGGTGCCCTGCTCGGAGGCACCGTCGACGGCCTTGCCGAGGCCGGCGCCGTCGACCGTGGTCAGACCGCCGAGGTCCGGGGTCTGCGGGAGCTCCGCGGCACCTGCGGCGCCGGCCGCACCGACCACGGGAGCTGCACCCGCCGCGATCAGCAGCGCGGCACGGGCGATCCGACGGGTCAGGGGGAGGGACATGATGCTCCTTCGACGGGATGTGAATTCTGTCTGTCCGTTGACCGGACGCAATGACAACCGTCGTGGGGGAGGGAGAGGTTGCGGTGAACCGAGGTAAAGAGTCAGCAATGCGTCACATAATCGGCAACGGAGGAACCCGGGCAAACAGCGCCGGACGCCATGACCCGATGAACCGTCACTTCCCTTTGCGGCAAGGAAATTGACGCCCTGAAAGGGATTGCGGAACGAGGCCGGCCGACGGCCCGGACCGGAAAGCCCGGATGGCTCTTACGAGGGACCGTCCGCACTAGCGAACGAGCCCTATCCGGACCTGTGTGGTGCCCGATTCCTTACGCTCCGTCCGCCAGCCCGAACCTGCCTGCCACACCTGGCCCGCGTAGCCGACCTCGTCGATGCCCAGCGTCTCGGCCTGTGCGACCGCCCAGTGCGCCAGCTCCCAGCCGCGCCGTGCCCTGCCGCCGTCCCCGGCGGCCCGCCCCGGCTTCACGGGTACCGAGACCGTGCTCGCCGCCGGTGCCCCGCCCGCCGCCCCGTCGGCCGCACGGGCCGTGGCGGGCAGCACGCTCCTGCCGAAGTCCCGGGCCAGCGCCGACCGCACCTTGGCCGCGTCGGCGGGACCGGCCGCCGTCTGCGTCGGAGTGCAGGTCAGCGCGGCGGGCGTACGGCCGGTCAGCGCGGCGGCCAGCAGCGCGGCATCCGGCTCGTGCTTCGCGTAGGCCTGCGGGAAGCCGCTGCGCTGGACCCGTTGCGCGGCGACCGTCAGCGGCAGCCGTGAGTAGCCGGGCACCTCGGCCAGATGGCGGTAGAAACTCCCGGCCGAGTAGACCGGGTCCAGGATCTGCCGCTCGGTGCCCCAGCCCTGCGAGGGGCGCTGCTGGAACAGCCCCAGCGAGTCCCGGTCGCCGTGCCGGATGTTGCGCAGCCCGGACTCCTGCAAGGCGGTCGCCAGTGCGATCGTCACGGCACGTTCCGGCATTCCACGCGTGGTGCCGACCGCGGAGATCGTCGCCGCGTTCGCGGCCTGCTCCGGGCTCAGCCGGTACGCGTGCCCCCGCCCCGACGAGCCGTCGGCGGACTGCACGACGCACCGCTCGACGCCCTTGTTGCCGGAGATGTACTGCGCGGTCAGATAACCGGCCAGGGCCACGAGCACGGCGAAGGCAGCTGCGATACGCAGGAGACGACTGCGGCCGGTGTGTCGGCGGGCGGAGGAAGCGGTCCGGGGCACGGGCCAACCGTACTGGAGGGCCCGGACCGGGCCGCGCGCGAAGTCCCTTAGGGTCGGGTCCATGCCCGATAGCGAGCTCGACCTCACCCTGGACGGCCCGGCCCTCACCGCCCGGCTCGTCGACTTCCCGTCGGTCAGCGGAGACGAGAAGGAGCTGGCCGACGCGATCGAGACGGCGCTCCGCTCACTCCCGCACCTGACCGTCGACCGGTACGGCAACAACGTGGTGGCGAGGACGGAACTGGGCCGCGCCGAACGCGTCGTGCTGGCCGGACACATCGACACCGTTCCGATCGCCGGCAACGTCCCGTCCCGGCTCGACGGGAACGGCGTGCTCTGGGGATGCGGCACCTCCGACATGAAGTCGGGCGTCGCCGTCCAGCTGAGAATCGCCGCGACGGTGCCCGAGCCCAACCGCGACCTCACCTTCGTCTTCTACGACAACGAGGAGGTCGCCGCGCACCTCAACGGACTCGGCCACGTCGCCGACGCCCACCCGGACTGGCTGACGGGCGACTTCGCGGTCCTCCTCGAACCCTCCGACGGCCAGGTCGAGGGCGGCTGCCAGGGCACCCTGCGGGTCCATCTCCGCATGGAGGGGGAGCGGGCCCACTCCGCACGCAGCTGGATGGGGGCCAACGCGATCCACGCCGCGGCCCCGGTGCTCGCGCGCCTCGCCGCGTACGAACCGCGCCGGCCGGTCATCGACGGGCTGGAGTACCGGGAGGGCCTGAACGCCGTGGGGATCGAGGGAGGCGTCGCCACCAACGTGATTCCCGACGCCTGCACCGTCGTGGTCAATTACCGGTACGCCCCCGACCGCAGTCCGGAGGACGCCGTCGCGCACGTCCACGAGGTCTTCGCGGACTGCGGCGTCGCCGAGATCGAGGTCGACGACCACTCCGGCGCGGCGATGCCCGGGCTCTCCCACCCGGCGGCCAAGGCGTTCATGGAGGCGGTCGGCGGCACCGCCCAGCCCAAGTTCGGCTGGACGGACGTCTCCCGCTTCGGTTCGCTCGGTGTCCCCGCGGTGAACTACGGCCCCGGGGACGCGCTCCTCGCGCACAAGCGCAACGAGCACGTGGCCGTCGACCGGATCACCCACTGCGAGAACCGGCTCCGCTCCTGGCTCACCAGCTGACCCACGGCATTCCCCTGTCCGTAACCTCCGTAGATCTACCCTGACTGACAAGCACGTCGTCATGGCGTCACGTCGTCGGAGGGAGCAGGTCATGGGCAACCCCGAGGGAGAGCAGGTACCCGAGGAGCAGCGCCAGGGTCCGGTACTGCGCCGCAGGGAACAGGTACAGCCCGGCACCACCGATCAGCGGTTGCTGGACTCCGAGGGCGATTCCGAGTGGGTGCACACCGATCCCTGGCGGGTGATGCGCATCCAGTCGGAGTTCGTCGAAGGCTTCGGCGCGCTCGCCGAGCTGCCGAGCGCGATCAGCGTCTTCGGCTCCGCCCGCAGTCCGGTCGGCGGACCTGACTACGAGGCGGGCGTACGGATCGGCAAGGCACTGGTCGAAGCCGGTTTCGCGGTGATCACCGGGGGCGGTCCAGGAGCGATGGAGGCGGCGAACAAGGGGGCACGGGAGGCGAAGGGCGTCTCGGTCGGCCTCGGTATCGAGCTGCCCTTCGAGTCCGGGCTCAACCCGCACGTCGACATCGGCGTGAACTTCCGCTACTTCTTCGTCCGCAAGACGATGTTCGTGAAGTACGCGCAGGGCTTCGTCGTCCTGCCGGGCGGCCTCGGCACGCTGGACGAACTCTTCGAGGCGCTCACCCTCGTCCAGACGGGCAAGGTGACCCGCTTCCCGATCGTCCTCTTCGGCACCGCGTACTGGGGCGGCCTGGTGGACTGGCTGCGGGACACGGTGGTGGCGCAGGGGAAGGCGTCCGAGAAGGACCTGCTGCTCTTCCACGTCACGGACGACGTGGACGAGGCGGTCAACCTGGTCACGAAGGAGGTCGGGGTGGTGAAGCCGAACCTCTCCGGCGACTGAGGGACGGGGTGGGCGGGGCCCGGTCCGGACGGCGCCGGCCCGGACCCCGCCCCGCGTACCGGGCGAGCTCTCAGGCCAGCCCGCGCCGCGCGACCGCCGGGGGCCGGTGCCCCGCGATCGACGCGACCATGTCCAGCACCTGCCGCGTCTCCGCCACCTCGTGCACCCGGTACACCTGAGCCCCGAGCCACGCGGACACCGCGGTCGTCGCCAGCGTCCCGATCAGCCGTTCCTTCACGGGCCGGTCGAGCGTCTCCCCGACGAAGTCCTTGTTGGACAGCGATACGAGGACGGGCCAGCCGGTCTCCGTCATCTCGCCGAGCCGCCGCGTCGCCTCCAGCGAGTGCCGGGTGTTCTTCCCGAAGTCGTGGCCGGGGTCGATCATGATGCCGTCCGGCCTGACCCCGAGCTCCACGGCCCGCTCGGCCAGCCCGACCGTCACCCGCAGGATGTCCGCCATCACGTCGTCGTACGCGATCCGGTGCGGCCGGGTCCGCGGCTCGGCGCCGCCCGCATGGGTGCACACCAGCCCCGCCCCGTACCGCGCCGCGACCTCCGCGAGCTTGGGGTCGACCCCGCCCCACGCGTCGTTCAGCACATCCGCACCGGCCTCGCAGACCGCCGCACCGACGTCGTGACGCCAGGTGTCGACGCTGATGACCACATCGGGGTGACGCCTGCGGACCTCGGCGACGAACCCGACCGTGCGACGGGCCTCCTCCTCGGCGGTCACCTCCTCGCCGGGGCCGGCCTTCACCCCGCCGATGTCGACGATCGCGGCGCCCTCCGCGACCGCCTGTTCCACCCGGTCGAGCGCGGGCTCGTCGCGGAAGGTCGCTCCCTGGTCGTAGAAGGAGTCCGGAGTGCGGTTCACGATCGCCATGATCACTGGCTCGTGCGCCCCGAATTCGCGCCGTCCCAGCCTGAGCGCACCGCTTCGCATCCCGTGAATCTCCTTTGGACAGATCGCTCCGTGGTCGTCTGCGACCCTAACTGTCAGCACCGCATGGCACGATCGGACCCGGACAGGTTTCGGCTCCAGGGGAGATGCGCGTGTTCTGGTTCTTGCTGCTGGCGATGGTGGTGGTCGTGGCCGCGGTCACCCTCGCGGTGGTCGGCGGGGGGAAGAGCGCCGTCCTGCAGGAGGTGGCACCCGAGCAGCTGACCGACCCGCTGCCGGCGAACCGGCCGGTCGGCCGCGCGGACATTGAGGCGCTGAGGCTCCCGATGGCGCCCCGTGGATACCGGATGGCGGACGTCGACGACGCGCTCGACCGGCTCGCCGCCGAACTGACCGAACGGGACGCCCGGATCGCCGAACTCGAGTCGGCGCTCGCCGGTGCGCAGGCGACCGCGGTGGGCGGGGCCGGACTCCTCAAGGAACTGCAGGACCGGCCCGAGCCGAAGCGGGCACCGTGGCAGGCGCAGCACCCCGCGTCGCACGCCGAACCGGACCCCGACCCGCGCTCGGGTCCGCGGTCCTGGCCGCGCACCGGGCCGCAAGCCGGACCGGAAGCCGGGCCCCGGACCGACGAGGAGCCGCAGCGATGAGCGGCGGTGTCGAACCGGCGGCGGACGGCAGGCCCCGCTGCCCGTGGGGGCTCTCCACCGATGACTACCTGGCGTACCACGACACCGAATGGGGCCGTCCCGTCCACGGGGACGACGCCCTGTTCGAGCGGCTCTGCCTGGAGGCGTTCCAGTCCGGGCTGTCCTGGCTGACGATCCTGCGCCGCCGGGAGGGCTTCCGCAGTGCCTTCGCCGGGTTCAAGATCTCCGCGGTGGCGGAGTTCACCGACGCCGACGAGGAACGCCTCCTCGCCGACGCCGGGATCATCCGCAACCGCGCGAAGATCGAGGCGACCCTCGCCAACGCCAAGGTGCTGGCCGCGTGGCCGGACGGCGAGCTGGACGCGCTGATCTGGTCGTACGCGCCCGACCGGGCCGCCCGCCCCGCCCCCCGTACCGTCGGCGACGTCCCGGCGGTCACCCCGGAGTCCACGGCCCTCGCCAAGGACCTCAAGAAGCGCGGTCTGCGCTTCATCGGCCCCACCACGGCCTACGCCCTGATGCAGGCGTGCGGCCTGGTCGACGACCACCTGGCCGGCTGCGTGGCCCGGTCCACCGAGGCATAGACGCACCGTGCGGGGCCGGCGCCGCGGGGCCGGCCCCGCACCCGGTCAGCGCCCCAGGTATTTCGGCTTCGCCTTGTCCAGGAACGCCTGCACCGCGATGGCGTGGTCCTCCGACGCGCCCGCCCTCGTCTGGAGCTCGTCCTCCTTCTCCAGCGTCTCGCCCAGCGTGTGGCCGGCGCCGTAGGACAGCGACGCCTTGAGGGCCGCGTAGGCCACCGTGGGGCCGTCCGCCAGCCTGCGGGCCACCGCCAGTGCCTCGGCGGCCAGGTCGGCGGCGGGCACCAGTTTGTTCACGATGCCCAGCTCGTAGGCGTCCTGCGCGGAGATCGAGCGGGGGAAGAGCAGCAGATCGGCGGCGCGGCTCCCACCGATCAGCCGGGGCAGCGTCCAGGAGACGCCCGAGTCGGCGGTGAGCGCGACCCCGGCGAACGAGGTGTTGAAGGACGCGGTGTCGGCCACCACCCGGTAGTCGCAGGCGAGCGCGAAGCCGAAGCCCGCGCCGGCGGCGACGCCGTTCACCCCGGCGACGACAGGCTTCTCCATCTCGGTGATCGCCCGCACGACCGGGTTGTAGTGCTCCTGCACGGTGCTCAGCGCGTTCCCGGAGCCCGCGTCGCGGGTGGCGGCCAGCGTGGAGACGTGTTCCTTGAGGTCCTGGCCGACGCAGAAGGCGCGCCCGGTCGCGGTGAGCAGTACCGCCCGGACGGCGGAGTCGGCCGCGGCCGACTGCAGAGCGTCACGGAGCGCCACCTTGGCCGCCGTGTTCATGGCGTTCATCGCGTCCGGACGGTTGATCGTGATCGTCGCGAGTCCGTCCGTCACTTCGTAGAGCACGGTGTCGGCCACGTTGTCCGCCATTTGCTGTCCCCTTCGCGCCTCGGGCAATGCCTGTCGAGGCAAGCATGGCCGACTCCACGGAGGGCGAACATGTGACCTGCGTCTAACGATTGCGCCCCGATGGCGGGATGAAGGAGACGGAGTATCGCAGTCGGATCGCCGAATTGGGTGGTTTTGAGTGAGCGCGTTGCGCAAGCGATGCAGACCGATGTTGGTCATCGGGGTCTGCCATGCGGGATAATGGCCTGGAAGCAATGTGTTCGATGCCGGTGACACAGCGCCTGTCATGGGGCCGCCGGTTGATATGAGCTGGTTTCAGGAAGGGGAACGAGCATGGCGGCCATGAAGCCGCGGACGGGCGACGGCCCGCTCGAGGTGACCAAGGAGGGGCGGGGCATCGTCATGCGCGTTCCGCTCGAAGGCGGCGGTCGGCTTGTCGTGGAGCTGACTCCGGACGAGGCCGATGCGCTCGGCGACGCCCTCAAGAAGGTCGTCGGCTGACGCAGAGGCGCCCACACTTTTTCGCTGCCCCGGTACGGACTTCCGTGCCGGGGCAGTGACGCATCCGGCGGCAGGCCCGGCCGGACAACGATTTTCGGACATGCGGCCGGGGCGCGCGGGTGCCCGGTCGCGCCGTCAGGAACAGCGGACCGCGAGCGAACGGGTCACCCTCGCCGGACGGCGCACAGCAGTCCGTCGCCCACCGGCAACAACGTGGACATCAGTTCCTGGCTCTCGCGCACCGCCCGCAGCAGCTCCCGCAGCCGCAGCACCTCGGCGGGCTGCGCCGCCGAGTCGACCGTACGGCCGTCCGCGAAGACCCCCTCGAAACAGACCAGGCCACCCGGGCGCAGCAGGCGCAACGATTCGGCGAGGCAGTCCAGGCTCTCCAGCCGGTCGCCGTCGCAGAACACGAGGTCGTATCCGCCGTCCGCGAGGCGCGGAAGTACGTCCAGGGCCCGGCCGGGGATGAATCGGGCCCGATTGGCCGCGAACCCCGAGGCGCGGAACGCCTCGCGGGCGAACTGCTGCCGCTCGGGTTCCGGATCGACCGTGGTCAGCACACCGTCCGGCCGCATCCCGTGCAGCAGATAGATGCCGGACACGCCGGTCCCGGTGCCGATCTCCGCCACCGCTTTGGCGTCCGTCGTGGCAGCGAGCAGGCGCAGCGCTGCGCCGGTGCCCGGTGACACCGAGCGAAGTCCTGCGTCGCGGGCCCGGTCCCTGGCCCAGCGCAGTGCTTCGTCCTCGGCGACAAAGGCGTCGGCGAACGCCCAGCTCGTCTGCCGGTTGGCGGTAATGACCCTCTCCTGTCCCCGTAGTTGGCGCAACGGTGACTGTATCCGCTGCACCCGGGAACCCGCAGATGGGACCGCGCGTTATGAGAGGGCGGGGTGAAGCCCGTGGATCCGGCCCGCAGACCGGGCCCGGGAATCATGGGCCGGCGGTTCCCGGGAGGACCCCCTGCTCCGGCAGGAAAAAGGCTTATACGGAGCTAACGGGCGAGGTGGCTATGGTAGGGACTCCACTGGACACCACCGGAGCCGACAGGGGAGGTGCGGCTGCGCCTGTGGACCGGGGAGGAGTGCTACGGCGCTTCCTCAGGTCGGCGGGTGAGCCGAAATCCGTGACCAACATTGCTGACCGTTCTTCCAACGACTCCGCTCCGACCGCGACCTTCGCCTCAGATGCGGACTCCCAGGCGTGGACGCCGCCCACATGGGAAGAGATCGTCAGCACGCACAGCGGTCGTGTCTACCGCCTTGCCTACCGGCTGACAGGTAACCAGCACGACGCCGAGGACCTCACCCAGGAAGTCTTCGTCCGGGTGTTCCGCTCGCTGTCGACCTACACGCCCGGCACCTTCGAGGGCTGGCTGCACCGCATCACGACCAACCTGTTCCTGGACATGGTCCGCCGTAAGCAGCGGATCCGTTTCGACTCCCTCGGTGACGACGCCGCCGAGCGCCTGCCGAGCCGCGACCCGTCCCCGCAGCAGGTCTTCAACGACACCCACTTCGATGCGGACGTGCAGCAGGCGCTGGACACCCTGGCGCCCGAATTCCGCGCCGCGGTCGTGCTCTGTGACATCGAGGGACTTTCGTACGAGGAGATCGCCGCAACTCTCGGTGTGAAGCTCGGCACCGTGCGCAGCCGTATCCACCGTGGGCGCTCGCACCTGCGCAAGGCCCTGCGGCACCGTTCTCCGGAGGCGCGCGCCGAGCAGCGCTCACTGGCCGGCGCGATGGTCGCGGGGGAGGGCGGATCGGCGTGAGCGGCACAGGTCCGACCCCCGCGGAACAGCACCTGGGGGACCGCCTCGCCGCGCTTGTCGACGGCGAGCTCAAACACGACGCCCGTGAACGGGTGCTCGCCCATCTCGCGACCTGCGCCAAGTGCAAGGCCGAGGCCGCCGCCCAGCGACGGCTCAAGAGCGTCTTCGCGCAGTCCGCCCCGCCTTCGCCGTCCGAGGGGTTCCTCGCCCGGCTGCAGGGCCTTCCCGGGGGACCGGGAGGTGACGACGACGGTCACGGAAGACCGTTCGGCGGCTCCGGGCGGTTCGGCGACGGAATCTTCCCCGTGATGCAGCCCCCGGGCAGCCGCACCGGCTCGTCGTCGAGCCGTTCGCCGCTGGACGGTTTCGGCTATCTCCCGACTCCGCACGGCTCGGCGGCCGTCCTGCCGGCCGGCGGTCCGCGTTCGGCGCTCCGGATCCATGAGGCGGGCCGGGACGGCGACCGTTCGCCGTGGCGCGGCCGGAGGTTCGCCTTCGCCGCCGCCAGCGCCGTGTCGCTCGCCGCCATCGCACTGGGCGGCGCCCTGCCGACGGAGGCGGGGCCCGACGCCCCGGTCCGAGCCGAGGGCGCCGGAAACAACGTGACCCCGCTCGACGCCACCGCGCGTGCCGAGAGCGGCCGGGTGACCAGCCGCCGCGCGGGTGGTCTCAGGGCGCCCGCCGCACCCGGCACCGGCGCCACCGCCGCCGCGAGTCTGCCGTCGGACACCGCCACCCCCGTTCCCGCCCTGTTCGGCACCGGTCGGCTCTCGCCCAACCCGTTCGCCGCCTCGGTACTGGCCGATGTCTCCGCGGCCCCCCTGATACGCCCGACCGCCACCAGCCCGCTCTTCACCCAGGTGCTCGGCAGCGGCGCGAATCCCGTGGGCCCCACGGGCCCCACCGCCTCGCCGACGTCCTCGCGGACGCCCGCCTCGGCCGCGGTGCTGCCCGGCTCCGCCGATCAGCGTCTGCCGCTTTCGGCCCGGCAGTGACCGGGATCTGCGCGGCCCTTCGTAAACCTGGTTGAATCCCGGGAGGAATTCCGGGAGGCACGGCCTTTCGCGGGCGTGCAGAGGCCGGTTGCGGCGGTTGCGGGGAGAACATGGACGACGGGAAGCCCACCGGGCCGAAGGTCAAGTGGTGGAGTCGCCCCGTGCAGGGGCGAGCCGGTCTTTCGGCGCCGCAGGACGCCGGCGCGGCACCGGGACCGGTCGACGAGGCGGGGGCCGTGGACACGGCGGCCGGTCACCCGGACACCACGGAGACGGCGGGCGCGAGCCCGGCACCCGTGGTCCCCGAACCGTCCACGCCGCCCGGGCCGGTGGTGCCCGCGCAGCCGTCGGCGCCCGAGTCCGTGATCGCCGAGCCGATAGCCCCCGAGCCGGTCACGCAGGCATCCGCGGCGCCGGCCCGCACACCCGCCGGCGCGGCGACGCCGTTGCACGAACCCGATCAGTACAGCACCCCGCCGTACGGCGGTCCCGGCCCCTGGGCGCCCGCACCGCCCGTACAGCGCCCCCTCCCGACCCCGGCCCACGGCACCCCGGTACCCCCGCCGTACGCGGCAGCGGGGACGAACGGCGCGGGCATGCCCCCGGTCCCCGCGCACACCCCGGCGCCCCCGGCCTTCGCAGCGCCCGTGCCCCAGCCCTCGCAGTGGCTGCAGTACGACCCCTGGGGAGCGCCCCGCCGGCCGCTGACGCACCCCGGCCCGCCCCTCGGCTCCGACGGTGCGCGCGGGAGGAGCCGGCGTGGTTCCCTGCTCGTCGGCGCGCTGCTGCTGGCCCTGGTCGCGGGCGGCATCGGCGGCGGCATCGGCGCCTACGTCGAACGCAACGGCGGTCTGACCACGGTCGAGCTTCCGCAGACCGCCCGGAACAGCGGCGGCCGCGCCCCGGACAGCGTCGCGGGCATCGCCGCCAGCGCCCTGCCCAGCGTGGTCACCATCCATGTCAGCGGCACCACCGAATCCGGCACCGGCACCGGATTCGTCCTCGACACCGCGGGCCACATCCTGACCAACAACCACGTCGTCGCCCCGGCCGGTTCCTCGGGCGAGATCACGGTGACGTTCAGCGGTGGCGAGACCGCGCGCGGCGAGGTCGTCGGCAAGGACAGCGGGTACGACCTGGCCGTGGTCAAGGTCAGAGGCGTCTCAGGACTCAAGCCGCTGCCGCTGGGCAACTCCGACAACGTGCAGGTCGGCGATCCGGTGGTGGCCATCGGCGCCCCCTTCGACCTGTCCAACACCGTCACCTCCGGGATCATCAGCGCCAAGGACCGGCCGATCACCGCGGGCGGCGAGAAGGGCGACGGCAGCGACATCAGCTACGTCGACGCGCTGCAGACCGACGCCCCCATCAACCCGGGCAACTCCGGTGGCCCGCTCGTCGACACCGACGCCCATGTCATCGGGATCAACAGCGCCATCCGCGCCGCCGACAGCGGTTCGACGACCGAAGGCGGTCAGGCCGGTTCCATCGGCCTCGGCTTCGCCATCCCGATCAACCAGGGCAAGCGGGTCGCCGAAGAGCTGATCAACACCGGGAAAGCCACACATCCGGTGATCGGTGTCACATTGGACATGGAGTACACCGGTGACGGGGCGAAGGTGGGGGCGAAGGGTGCGGAGGGCAAGCCCTCGGTGACGCCCGGCGGCCCCGGGGCGAAGGCCGGCATCAGGCCGGGCGACATCATCACCGAGGTGGACGGGCAACCGGTGCACAGCGGCGAGGAACTGATCGTGAAGATCCGCGCGCACCGTCCGGGTGACCGGTTGGCCCTCGGGCTGACCCGGGGTGGTAAAGACCTGTCCATGACTTTGACCCTGGGGTCGGCAACCGGCACGTGACGTCCCCGGGACGCTACCGCCCGGACAGTTTCGACGGGTACCGTTGGCCGGGTCCGGACCTCATCCGACCTGGGCTCGGGGAACACGAGGAGCAACAAGGTGTTCAATGACATAGGCGCACTAGAGCTGGTGACGCTCGCTGTCCTCGGCGTGCTGATCTTCGGCCCGGACAAGCTGCCCAAGGTCATCCAGGACGCGTCGCGCTTCATCCGCAAGGTCCGTGAGTTCTCCGACAGCGCCAAGGAAGACATCCGTACGGAGCTGGGCCCGGCCTTCAAGGACTTCGAGTTCGAGGACCTCAACCCGAAGACGTTCGTCCGCAAGCAGCTGATGGACGGCAGCGACGACCTCGGGCTGAAGGAGATCCGCGAGAGTTTTGATCTCCGCAAGGAGATGTCCGAGGTCGCCGACGCCGTCCACGGCCGCGAGAGCCTGACCAAGGAATCCGCCGGCGGCGTGTCGGGCGGTGCGGCGATCGCTGCCGCGAACGGGTCCCCGGGCGCTCCCGACCTGCTCAAGAAGCGTGAGCAGCCCGCGAAGGACGATCGCCCGCCGTTCGACGCAGACGCCACCTGACGCTGGTCAATCCCGACTCGTCCGGACGCTATCGCTATTCTCCATCTGTCCGGTTGTGAGGACGCCCGAGGGGGGCGGGCCGCTGCGGACCTTACGGATCGAGGAGGCGGCCGGGTAGATGGAGACGACGAGTCGGGTAGGCGCGGAAGGTGCGCACAGCACAGTCACCGCGGAGGGGGCGCCGACGGCCCGGCGTACGGTCGACGGCTATCTGCAGGCACCGTTCCCCTGGTACGGACTGGACGAGGCCTTCACCGGTCCGCGCTGGCTGATGCAGGTCGGCACGGCGGCGGACGGCACGGTGCAGCACGGTTCCACCGGACACGGTGAGGAGCCCGTGGTGCGGAGCGACTCGGCCGGGGACAAGCACCGGTTCGCGGTCGTGGTGACCGTGGCGAGCAGCCCCGTGCGGCGCAGCGGCGACGGTACGGGCGTGCTGGAGGCGACCACCGTGTCGTCGGCGGCGTGGCTGGCCGGCTCGGGGCTGCTGGCGTACACCTGGCCTCCGCAGCTGGACCACACGCTGCGCGACGACTGGCTGGACCAGCAGACGGAGGCGGCGTTCGAACTCGCCGACGATCTGGACGGCCCCGCATGGTCGGTGCTGTCCCTGCCGGTGGACGGGGTCCCGGTGACGTTCCACTACCGCGAGTCCGAGTTCGGATGGGTGCTGGCCGGCTCGGCGCACGGCGGTGTGCACATCGGGGCGTACGGCCGGGGGATGAGCGCGTACGGGCTCGGGTTCTCAGTGGTGGAGGACATCGCGTCGTACGCGTAGCGGGTGTTCGGGGACGGTGACCGGGAACCACCCGGACACCGCTCCGCCCCGACCGCCGGACGGCCCCGGCCGCGCCGGGCGCCCTGGGGAGTGCGCCGGGAGGGGTGGCGGAACCCGCCCGGCGAATCGCCTGCGGCCCGTCAGCGGGCCCCGGTTCAGAACTTGTTGCGCGGGGTGATGCCCAGCGACATGCCCGACAGGCCTCGCTGACGCCCGCCCAGCCGGTCCGCGATCGAGCGCAGCGCCTTGCCGGCCGGGGAGTCCGGGTCCGAGAGGACCACCGGCTTGCCCTCGTCGCCGCCCTCGCGCAGGCGCACGTCGATCGGGATGGAACCCAGCACCGGCACCTCGGCGCCGACCGTCTTCGTCAGGCCCTCGGCCACCTTGCGGCCGCCACCGGTGCCGAAGACGTCGACCATCTCGTCGCAGTGCGGGCACGGCATGCCCGACATGTTCTCGACGACACCGACGATCTTCTGGTGGGTCTGTACGGCGATCGAACCGGCCCGCTCGGCCACCTCGGCCGCGGCCTGCTGCGGCGTCGTGACGACGAGGATCTCCGCGTTCGGCACCAGCTGTGCCACGGAGATCGCGATGTCGCCCGTGCCCGGCGGCAGGTCGAGCAGCAGGACGTCCAGGTCGCCCCAGTACACGTCCGCGAGGAACTGCTGCAACGCCCGGTGCAGCATCGGTCCGCGCCACACCACCGGGGCGTTGCCCGGGGTGAACATCCCGATGGAGATGACCTTCACGCCGTGCGAGGACGGCGGCATGATCATGTTTTCGACCTGGGTCGGCTTGCCGTCCGCGCCGAGCATGCGCGGCACGCTGTGCCCGTAGATGTCCGCGTCCACGACGCCGACCTTGAGGCCGTCGGCCGCCATCGCCGCCGCCAGGTTCACCGTCACGGACGACTTGCCGACGCCGCCCTTGCCGGACGCCACGGCGTACACCCGGGTCAGCGAGCCGGGCTTGGCGAACGGCACCTCGCGCTCCGCGGTACCGCCGCGCAGCGAGGAGGCGAGCTCCTTGCGCTGTTCGTCGCTCATCACGTCGAGCGTGACGTCGACGCGGGTGACGCCTTCGACCTTCGCCACCGCGTCGGTCACGTTCTTGGTGATGGTCTCGCGCATCGGGCAGCCGGAGACCGTGAGATACACCGTGACAGCGACCGTACCGTCAGCTGCGATCTCGACCGACTTGACCATGCCGAGTTCGGTGATCGGTCGGTGGATCTCCGGGTCGTTCACTGTCGCCAGTGCTTCGCGCACCGCGTCTTCGGTAGCCATACGGACGATGTTACGGCGCCTGCGGCTACGCACGGGTAACCCGGTCAGCGGTCTTCGTCACTCTCGGCCGGGAATAGCACGCGCCGCTCGTCCATGTCCTTCACCAGGTCCTGGAGTTCCGAGCGGATCCAGTCCCGGGTGGCGACTTCGCCCAGCCCGATCCGCAGCGACGCGATCTCCCGGGTGAGGTATTCGGTGTCCGCGATGGACCGCTCGTTCTGCTTGCGGTCCTGCTCGTGGGTGACCCGGTCGCGGTCGTCCTGCCGGTTCTGCGCGAGCAGGATGAGCGGCGCCGCGTAGGAGGCCTGGAGCGACAGCATCAGGGTCAGGAAGATGAACGGGTACTCGTCGAAGCGCAGGTCCACCGGGGCGAAGATGTTCCACAGCACCCAGATGATGATGATCAGGGTCATCCAGACGATGAACCGTCCGGTGCCCAGGAAGCGGGCGATCCGTTCGGAGAACCGGCCGAACGCCTCGGGGTCGTACTCCGGCAGCAGCCGCCGCCCTGGATCCTTCGGCTGGTCGAGCCGGGCCCGCGCGCGCACCATCGCCGACGACCCGGTCGACGACGGCCCCGATCCGGTCCCGGAGGCCCGGGGGCGGTCCTCACCCGCCATTCGGGACCCCCTCCTCGCCGTGGAAGTCGGTCTCGCGCCAGTCCTCCGGCAGCAGGTGGTCGAGGACGTCGTCGACGGTCACCGCACCGAGCAGCGCCCCGCTCTCGTCCACCACCGGCACCGAGACCAGGTTGTACGCCGCCAGATAGCTGGTCACCACCGACAACGGGGTGTCCGGGGTCAGCGGTACGAGGTCGCTGTCGACGATGGAGCTGACCAGGGTGAACGGCGGATCGCGCAGCAGCCGCTGGAAGTGCGCGGTCCCCAGGTACTTGCCGGTCGGCGTCTCGTCCGGCGGCCGGCACACGTACACCTGGGCGGCGAGCGCCGGGGACAGGTCGGAGCGGCGGACCCGGGCGAGCGCGTCGGCGACCGTGGCGTCCGGGCGCAGCACGATCGGCTCGGTGGTCATCAGACCGCCCGCGGTCCGCTCCTCGTACGACAGCAGCCGTCGCACGTCCGCCGCGTCGTCCGGCCGCATCAGTGCCAGCAGCCGCTCCTTGTCCTCCTCCGGCAGTTCGGACAGCAGGTCGGCGGCGTCATCGGGGTCCATCGCCTCCAGGACGTCGGCGGCACGTTCCTCCTGGAGCTTCCCGATGATCTCGATCTGGTCGTCCTCGGGCAGCTCCTCCAGGACGTCGGCGAGCCGGTCGTCGTCGAGCGCGGCGGCGACCTCGGCCCGGCGCTTCGGCGACAGATGGTGCAGGGCGTTGGCCACGTCGGTCGGGCGCAGCTTCTCGAAGGTGGCGACGAGCGACTCGGTGCCCTGCCCGTGCTCCTCCAGCGAGAACCCGCTGACCGCCCACCAGTCGACGGTCAGCGACTCGCCCTTGCGGCGCAGCGCCCCGCCCTTGCCCTTGCGTACGAAGTACTTGTCGATCTCCCAGTCGCGGCGGGCGGGGAGCTGCTGGATCGCGACATCGAGGACCGTGACCTCCTCGCCGGTCTCCACCAGCCGCACCCGCCGGTCCAGGAACTCGCCCAGGACCAGGCGCTCGGTGGGACGCTGTTCGAAGCGCCGCATGTTGATCACGCCGGTGGTGATCACCTGGCCCGAGTCGATGCCGGTCACCCGGGTCATCGGGAGGAAGATCCGGCGGCGGCTGATCACCTCGACGACGATGCCGAGCAGCCGGGGCGGACGTCCGCCGACCCGCAGCATCGCGACCAGATCGCGGACCCGGCCCACCTGGTCCCCGTTGGGGTCGAAGACCGGGACGCCGGCGAGATGCGAGACGAAGACCCGGGGGGCGCCTGCCGCCATGCCGTGCGCCTCCTTCCGTCCCTTGGTGATGAGTCCGGTCCGCGAGACGAGGTCGGTCCGTTTATCCGTTGATCCGTTGTTTTGTCTGGATCAGGCTAGCCCGTACCGCTCCGGGTCGGCCCGGTGGAGTCGTCCGTACGGCTCTGCGCCGGACGGCGTAGGCGGCACGGGTACGCTGCGGTCTGCCATCCCCCACACGCAGATGAGAGGCAGTGCGCCAGTGACCTCTTTCGTCCCGCCCGTCCGGACCCGTCGCCGGACCGCTCTCGCCGTGGTGCTCTGTGCGGGGCTGACCACAGCCCTCACCGCGTGCGGCGACGAGGATCCGGACAAGGGGACCAACGGCATCGGCAGACTCTCGGCAACGCAGATCGAGAAGAAGACACAGGCGGCGGCGGACTCCGCGGACGCGGTGCGGCTGGCGGGCACGCTGGTCAGCAAGGGCGGCGCGTACAAGCTCAACATGCGGCTCAAGGAGGACGGCGGCACGGGTTCCGTCACCTCGAAGGACAGCACGTTCGAGCTGCTGCGGATCGGTGACGCGGTCTATCTGAAGGCCGACTCCGGCTTCTGGAGCCACCAGGACAAGGACGAGCGGAACAGCGCGACCGGTGCGGCGGCGGGGGACAAGCTCCAGGACAAGTACGTGAAGGTCCCGCAGGGCGACCCCACGTACAAGCAACTGCGCGGCTTCACCGACATGAAGACCCTGCTCGACGGCATGCTGACACTGCATGGCAAGGTCGACAAGGGCGACCGTGGCAAGGTGGGCTCCGTCCGCACCGTCCAGATCCTGGGCGGCAAGGGCGAGGGCGGTGCGCTCGACGTCTCGCTGAAGGGCACGCCGTACCCGCTGCGGTTCGCCCGCGGCGGCGGCGGGGGCATCATCACGCTCACCGACTGGGGCCTGGACTTCACGCTGAAGGCCCCGGCCAAGGGCGACACCGTAGACTACGGGCGGCAGCTCCCCAAGTCGGCCTCCTGACGGAGCCGCCTCAGCTCCGGCGCCGGCGCTTGAGCAGCAGCCGCGGGAGTGCGTCCGGCACCGGCCGACGGGTGGTCGCCGGGGTCTCCAGCGGGGCCGCCGCCTGCGAGGTGTCCGGCAGCGGCGTACGGGTCCCGTCGGGCGTCAGCCGCAGCACCCGGCACTCGCGCGCCCAACGCTCGGTCAGCTGCTCGGCGTCCGGCGCGTTCAGCCGCTTTCCCTTGAGTTCGGCGACCGCCGCCTCCCACTCCTCGGAGTGCGGCGCCAGCTCCGTCACGGCAGCGGTCCAGGAGACCAGCCGGCCGCCCTTGTCCTTGCTGCGCACGGTCACCTCGGCGGACGACCCGCCGGTGAGACCGGCCGGGAGCGGCTGCTCACCGGGACCGTCCCCGACGAGATACGCCGCACCCTCGTGCCATACGTGCCACAGCGCCCGTGCGGGCCCGGTGCCCCGCACCCAGACGAGACCGGACTTCTTGGTGGCCTCCTCGACGAGGGCCGGTCCGAGCGACGAGTCAGCGGCAGCAGTCATGCCGCGAACTCTATTAGGTCCGGATCAGGTACGGGCCGGCCGCCCGGACCGGTGGCCTCCCGTTCGGATCGGGCCGGATCGTCCCGGATCGGGGAGCGGCGCCCGCTCCGGTCACAGCACTAGAGCCAGCCGTTGCGCTTGAGCGAGCGGTGGATGGAGAAGCAGACCACCCCGATGACGGCCATCACCATCGGGTAGCCGTACGTCCACCGCAGCTCAGGCATGTGGTCGAAGTTCATGCCGTAGACGCCGCAGATCATCGTCGGTACGGCGATGATGGCCGCCCAGGAGGTGATCTTGCGCATGTCCTCGTTCTGCGCGACGGTCGCCTGCGCCAGGTTGGCCTGCAGGATCGAGTTCAGCAGTTCGTCGAAGCCGATGACCTCTTCGTGCACCCGCGCCAGGTGGTCGGCGACGTCCCGGAAGTACTTCTGGATGTCCGGGTCGACCAGCCGCATCGGCCGCTCGCTGAGCAGCTGCATCGGCCGCAGCAGCGGCGAGACGGCCCGCTTGAACTCCAGCACCTCGCGCTTGAGCTGGTAGATCCGGCCGGCGTCCGAGCCGCGCGGACTGCCCTTGGCGGGAGTGGAGAAGACCTCGATCTCCACCTCGTCGATGTCGTCCTGGACGGCGCCCGCCACCGCGATGTAGCCGTCGACGACATGGTCGGCGATGGAGTGCAGGACCGCGGAGGGCCCCTTGGCGAGGAGTTCCGGGTCGTCCTGCAGCCGGTGCCGCAGCGCCCGCAGCGAGCCGTGCCCGCCGTGCCGGACGGTGATGACGAAGTCCCGGCCGGTGAAACACATCACCTCGCCGGTCTCGACGACCTCGCTGGTCGCGGTGAGTTCGGCGTGCTCGACGTAGTGGATGGTCTTGAAGACGGTGAAGAGCGTGTCGTCGTACCGCTCCAGCTTGGGCCGCTGGTGGGCGTGGACGGCGTCCTCGACGGCGAGCGGGTGAAGGCCGAACTCCCGGGCGATGACAGCGAATTCCGCCTCGGTCGGCTCGTGCAGGCCGATCCAGGCGAAACCGCCCTCCTCGCGCACCCGCAGCATCGCCTCGTGCGGCGTGAGGCAGCTGTCGCTCGCCAGACGCCGTCCGTCGCGGTAGACCGCACAGTCGACGACCGCGCTGGAGGCGGACGGGTCACGGGTGGCGTCGTAACTGCTGTGCAGCGCGTTGGTCTTGCGCAGGGAGGGGCGCACGGCGGCGCGCAGGTCGCGGATCATCGACATGGCTGGCTCCTTCACGGAGGGCCGTCGTCGGGCGCGTGGAACAGCCCGGAATGGGGACGTGTGCTCACATCCGCAAAGCGGGCGGCACCGCGGCGGCGCGATGACGGCGGTCGCTACAGACAGGCAAAAAAGGAATGCTCTTCCGTCGTGCGCAATGCCCCGGGCCTTGACCGAGAAGGCTTCAGATCACCGAAGAAAGGTGTCGGGCGGAAGAGCGGTTGGTACTGCACGATCGACTTCGATCCATTGCAGCCCCACCTCCTCCAGCCGGTCCCCCGTGGGGGATGACGTGACGCCGGGACTGAGAGCGACGCTTCTGCGTGCTGTCCCGACCAGCGGCCAAGACTATCAGCCGACACAGGGCCAATCCCTTACTTTGCCCGTTCGATACGCGTTCTATGCTCGCGACATGGAAGAAATTCTCGCGCTGGTCGAGGCCCGTCTGCGGACCGCTCTGGGCGAACCGGACGCGCGCGCCGCGGTCACGTTCCTGGGTACGGACCGGATCGAGGTGCTCCGTTTCGTCGACGGCGATGTGGTGCGCTACGCCACGCTCGGCATGTCCGCCCACCCGATGTCCGACCCGACCGCGGCGTTCGCCGATCCGGTGAAGGGGCCGCGCGCCGAGCTGGTCCTCTCGGTGCGGGCCGGGCTCGCCGACACCGACAAGGTGCTCCGCGGGCTGGCCGTGCTGGCGGCTTCGCCACAGGTCGAGGGGGTGATCGTGGCTCCCGGCGCCTCGCTGGACCTGGGGGAGCCGCTCTGGCCCGGAGCGCCGTTCAGCTCCGTACTCGTCGCCGAGTCCGGCGGTCTGGTGGAGGACCTGGAGCTCGACGGGCCCGCGCCGCGCAGCGGCTCCGCGGGGGACGACGGCCGGGGGGCGGGCGGGACGATGGAACCGGTGCGGTTCCTGCCGCTGCTGCCGATGACGCACAACGAGGCGGCGTGGAAGCGGGTCCGCGGCGCGCAGGAGCTCCAGGAGCGGTGGCTGTCGCACGGGACCGATCTGCGTGATCCGCTGCGCGGCTCCGTGGCCCTGGACTGAGCCGCACGCCCTGCCTGACCGGGACGCGCGGCGGCCGGACGCGGGGAAGCCCCGCCGCGCGGCCAGGAGGGGGAGCCGCGGGCGGGGCGGAACAGGGGGTGTGCGCGGATCAGTTGGCGAAGACCGCGACGCCGTCCTCGGTGGCGTGCCCGGGCACCAGTTCCTCGGCCTCGTGGGTAAGTGCCGCGCGCCGCACCCAGATGACCACCGCACCGACGACCGCGGCGGCCGCGGCGACCACGAACGGGATGTGGATGTTGCTCCACTCCTCGATCTTCGGGGCGAGGTAGGGGGCGGCGGCCGCGGCGAACCAGCGGACGAAGTTGTAGCCCGCGCTCGCCACCGGGCGCGGCGCGTCCGAGACGCCGAGCGCCAGCTCCGTGTAGACGGTGTTGTTCATGCCGATGAAGGCGCCGGAGACGATCGTGCACACGATGGCCGCGGTGTGGTTGCCGTAGCCGAGCAGCAGCAGGTCGGCGCCGAGCAGCACCAGTGAGGCACCGAGCACCTTGAGCGAGCCGAAGCGCTTCTGCAGCCGGGGGGCGACGAGCACCGAGAAGACGGCGAGCAGCAGACCCCAGGCGAAGAAGACCGCGCCGGACTTGTAGGGCGTCATGTTCAGCACGAACGGCGTGAACGCCAGGATCGTGAAGAAGGCGTAGTTGTAGAAGAACGCCGAGGTCGCGACGGAGGCGAGGCCGCCGTGGCCGAGCGCCCTGACCGGGTCGAGCAGCGAGGTCTTCCGGGCGGGCCTCGGCTGTTCCTTCAGGAACGCGGTGATGCAGACGAAGCCGATCGCCATCAGCGCCGCGGTGCCGAAGAACGGGTAGCGCCAGCTCGCGTCGCCGAGCAGCGCGCCGAGCAGCGGTCCGCACGCCATGCCGAGGCCGAGCGCCGACTCGTAGAGCAGGATCGCCGCCGAGCTGCCCCCGGCCGCGGCGCCGACGATCACGGCGAGCGCCGTCGAGACGAAGAGCGCGTTGCCGAGGCCCCAGCCGGCCCGGAAGCCGACCAGCTCGCCGACGGACGACGAGGTGCCGGAGAGCGCGGCGAAGACGACGACGAGCGCGAGGCCGGTCAGGAGGGTCTTGCGGCCGCCGATCCGGCTGGAGACGAAGCCGGTGACGAGCATGGCGAAGGCGGTGATCAGGAAGTACGAGGTGAAGAGCAGGGACACCTGGCTGGGTGTCGCCTCCAGCCCCTTGGCGATGGACGGCAGAATCGGGTCCACCAGGCCGATTCCCATGAACGCGACAACAGAGGCGCCCGCGGTGGCCCAGACGGCCTTCGGCTGGCGCAGGATGCTGCCCGTTCCCTGATCGAACGGGTCCTCTCCCGGCATGGTTCTTCTCGCTCTCCATTAGATCGATGCGTCATACACAGAATAAGTTAGAGAATCTAATTAATGCAAGCTACATCTAATATCTCGGACGAGAGCCACGCTGCGGACGGGTGATCGTCCTTGACGCGACGACGGCCGGGGAGGACCGTTGGATGCTATGAGGGGCGAACCCAGTTGCCCGAAGTGCGGAGGCCGGGTCAGGGCGCCCGGTCTTTTCGCCGACTCCTGGCAGTGCGCCCTGCATGGTGCCGTGCAGCCGCTGCAGCCGGTGGTTCCGCCGAGCGTCGAGGCCCTCGGGGTGGTGGTCAAGCGGGCACAGGTGCCGGTGTGGATGCCCTGGCCCCTCCCGGTCGGCTGGCTGTTCACCGGAGTCTCCTACGCCGGCGACGACCGCAGTGGCGGCCGCGCCACCGTCGTGGCCTGCTCCGGGCCAGGTCCGGTCGGCGGCATGGGTGAGCTGCTGCTGGTCGCCGAGGAGCTGGGCGTCGGCCTCGGCGCGCGCTATGCCGGGATCGAGGGCCCCGACCCGGGTCCGTACCTCCAGGTCGACGGGCCTCCGGACGCCAAGGTGCTCGCCGCCGGCCGGCCCACCCCGCTCTGGCACGTCAAGGGCGCCCCCGACGACCGGGCCGTCTACGCCGGTGAGGCGCGCGGACTCTGGCTCTGGGCGATCGTCTGGCCCGAGCAGTCCGGGCTGCTGCTCCACGACGAGCTGGTGCTGACCGACCTGCGCGAGTCCGGGGCCGAAGGCGAGCTGGTGCCGTGCGGGGCGCTCACTCCGAAGCTGCTCGACCGGCCCTGACCTCCGCGGGTCCACGCGCCCGGCCGCACCGTCCGATGCGGCCCGGCGCTGTTCGAATGCCGGTTATCCTTGGGCGATCCCCTGTCCGGCCCCGAGCACTGGAGTACGCGTCGTGCGCATCGATCTGCACACCCACTCCACCGCGTCGGACGGCACGGACACCCCCGCGGAGCTGGTGCGCAACGCCGCCGCCGCGGGCCTCGATGTCGTCGCTCTCACCGACCACGACACCGTTCGCGGGCACGCCGCGGCGATCGCCGCGCTCCCCGAGGGCCTCACCCTCGTCACCGGCGCGGAGCTCTCCTGTCGGATCGACGGCGTCGGGCTGCACATGCTGGCCTACCTCTTCGACCCCGACGAGCCCGAGCTGGCACGCGAACGCGAACTGGTCCGCGACGACCGGGTGCCGCGCGCGCAGACCATGGTCCGCAAGCTCCAGGCGCTCGGCGTGCCCGTCGAGTGGGAGCAGGTGGCCCGGATCGCCGGGGACGGTTCCGTCGGCAGGCCGCACATCGCCACCGCGCTCGTCGAGCTCGGAGTCGTCGAGACCGTCTCCGACGCCTTCACTCCCGAGTGGCTCGCCGACGGCGGCCGCGCCTACGCGCGGAAGCACGAACTCGACCCCTTCGACGCGATCCGGCTGGTCAAGGCTGCCGGTGGCGTCACCGTCTTCGCCCACCCGCTCGCCGTCAAGCGCGGCGAAGTGGTACCGGAGTCCGCCATGGCGGAACTCGCCGCAGCGGGCCTCGACGGCATCGAGGTCGACCACATGGACCACGACGAGCCGACCAGGGCCCGGCTGCGCGGACTCGCCAAGGAGCTGGGGCTGTTGACCACCGGCTCCAGCGACTACCACGGCAGCCGGAAGACCGTGCGGCTCGGCGAGTACACCACCGACCCGGAGATCTACGGCGAGATCACCCGGCGCGCCACGGGAGCCTTCCCGGTGCCGGGCGCCGGCGGACCCCGCCCCGCGTAAGCGGCTTCCGAGCCTCCCGCGCGCCTCGCCCTCCCGCATGCCCGGCCGTTGACGGCCGCCGGCCGCGCACGTCCTTTTTCGACCCGCTCTCTCCTCGCAAGGCCTCACTGTGTTCGACGTCGCTGTCTTCGGATCCCTTTTTCTCACACTTTTTGTGATTATGGATCCGCCCGGGATCACCCCGATCTTCCTCGCCCTCACCGCCGGCCGGCCCGCCAAGATCCAGCGCAGGATGGCGCTCCAGGCGGTTGCCGTCGCCTTCGGCGTGATCGCCGTGTTCGGCGTGCTCGGCCAGCAGATCCTCGACTACCTGCACGTCTCCGTACCCGCGCTGATGATCGCGGGCGGGCTGCTCCTGCTGCTGATCGCGCTCGACCTGCTGACCGGGAAGACCGACGAGCCGACGCAGACGAAGGACGTCAACGTCGCGCTCGTGCCGCTCGGCATGCCGCTGCTCGCCGGACCCGGCGCGATAGTCTCGGTGATCCTGGCGGTGCAGCACGCCCACGGCTTCGGCAGCCAGCTCTCGGTCTGGTCGGCGATCGTCGTCATGCACGTCGTGCTCTGGCTGACCATGCGTTACTCGCTGCTGATCATCAGGGTGATCAAGGACGGTGGCGTGGTGCTCGTGACGCGGCTCGCCGGGATGATGCTCTCCGCCATCGCCGTCCAGCAGATCATCAACGGCGTCACGCAGGTCGTCCAGAACTCCTGACGGCGCCCCGGACGCCACAGCGCCCCCGTACGGACGGTCCGTACGGGGGCGCTTCGTCTTTGTGCGTCGGTGAGGCGTTACGAAGCCGAGGTCTCGGCCGGGCGGATGTAGATGCGCTGGCCCATCGAGGCGGCCTGCTGCACGATCCGGTTGACGGAGGCGGCGTCCACGACGGTGCTGTCCACGGCGGTACCGTCGACATCGTCGAGTCGCATGATTTCGAAGCGCATACGGCTTCCCTTCGTCTGATCCTCCTGCTGGAGAACTACTGGGAGGACGGGTGATCCGTCCGCAAGGATGTGGAGCGTCAGACGTCTGCGTCTCGCGCTCCACAAGGGGTACAACGGCTTGTCGCCAGCAAACATTCCCTACGCTAAGGAAATTTTTTGGATGTCTAAGTACCAGTGGGTAACCGGCCGTGCGCGGACGATGAGGTCCGCATGAACGAGGCAGAGATCGGCGAACGCCTGGACCGCACCAACGAGCTGCTCCAGCGCATGCTCGCCGAGGTGTCGAAGACCCCCTCGACCCACGCGATCTTCGTGGACGCCGGCTATGTGTACGCCGCGGCGGGGCTGCTCGTCACGGGCACCGAGGACCGCCGCTCGTTCGACCTCGACGCGGAAGGGCTGATCGAGGCCTTCATCGACAAGGCCCGCACCATCTTCGCGGACAGCAGACTCCTGCGTGTGTACTGGTACGACGGAGCCAGACGCCGGATCCACACGGTCGAACAGCAGGCCATCGCCGAACTCCCCGACGTCAAGGTCAGGCTCGGCAACCTCAACGCCAACAACCAGCAGAAGGGCGTCGACTCACTCATCCGCACCGACCTCGAATCCCTCGCCCGGCACCGCGCCATCAGCGACGCGGCGCTCGTCGGCGGTGACGAGGACCTGGTGTCGGCGGTGGAGGCGGCGCAGGGGTACGGGGCCCGGGTCCATCTGTGGGGCATCGAGGCCGGCGAGGGGCGCAACCAGGCCGAGCCGCTGCTCTGGGAGGTCGACAGCCAGCGCACCTTCGATCTCGACTTCTGCCGCCCGTACGTCACCAGACGCCCCGTCACCACGTACGAGGACGACACCCCGGCCCCCTCCCGCGAGGACGTCCGCTTCGTCGGCGCGCAGATCGCCGCGGCCTGGCTCGCCGCCCGTGGCCGCGAGGCCCTGGCCGATCTGCTGCCCGGCCACCCCTACCTGCCGGGCTCCGTCGACCAGGACCTGCTCGTTGAGGCCGAGCGGCTGCTCCAGCACTCCCTGCGCGGCCACGCGCATCTGCGGCGCGCGCTGCGCGACGGATTCTGGCAGCACCTGCAGGCCCAGTACTGAGCTACACGCCGTCCCAGAAGGAGGCGAGCGCGGCAGCGGTCTGCTCCGGGCGGTCGGTGTTGGGGGAGTGCTCGGCGCCGGCGATCCTGGTCCGGCGGGCACCCAGACGCTGCGCCATGGTGTCGAGCAGCGGCACCGGCCAGGTGTCGTCGCGCTCCCCGGAGAGCACATGGACGGGCAGCGGTACGGCGGCGAGTTCGGCCACCCGGTCCGGCTCGGTCACCAGTTGCCGGCCGGTGGCGATCAGCTGGGCGGGCCTGTGCCGCAGCCAGCGGCGGCGCAGCCCCTCGCCGTCGGCCGCGAGGTCGTCCGGCGGGTCGAGGGCGCGCATCGCCTCCCACACCTCGGCCATGGTCAGGGTCGCGAGCGCGTCGCCGAGCATCTTCACCTTGAGCCGCTGGGCCTCGACGACCTGGGCGGGCCCGGACGACATCAGCGTCAGCGAGCGGAACGGCGAGGTGTCGAGCAGTACGGCGGCGCGCGCGATCTGCCCGCCGAGCGAGTGCCCCAGAAGGTGTACGGAGCCGCCGAGCGCGGCGGCCTGCGCCAGCACGTCGCGCGCCAACTCGCCCTGGGCGTAAGACTCCTGACGGTCCGTCCCGTCGGTCTCGTACTGCCCGCGCCCATCGGCGGCGACGATGCGGTAGCCGACGGCGCAGAGCGGTTCGAGAAGCGCGATGAAGTCCTCCTTGCTGCCCATGTATCCGGGCAGCAGAAGGGCGGTGCCACGCGGTTCGGCGGGCGGCGAGGCGTCCAGCACGGCGAACTCCCCGCGGTCGGTGGGCAGCATGCGCGCGCGGGTGCAGGGGGGCGGGGTGAAGGTGGGCGGCCGGCTCATGACACGAGGCTATGTCCTCGGACGCCGGAGCCGCCGGAGAAGGGGCCACCGAACGCCGGACGGGCCTGAGGTCGCCCCCAGGCCCGTCCGGTGAAATGCAGAGGTGTGCGGTCAGCCCTCGGACTTGGCCGACGCACGCGGCGCCCGGCGCCGGCGCGGCTTCGTCTCGCCGTCCGCGGCGGGGGCCTCGGCCACCGTCCCGGTCTCGGTCTTCGGCTTCGCCGCGGTCCGCGTCCGACGGCGCGGCCTGCTCTCCGTCACCGGCTCGGCGATCGGCGCGATCTGGAAGTCGACCTCGTCCGCGGCCGGCTTCGCGACGATCCGGGCGCGACGCCGCGGCTTCGTCACCGCCTTCGTCTCGGTCACCGGCTCGGCGATGGGCGCGATCTGGAAGTCGACCTCGTCCGCCGGCTTGGCGACGACCCGGGCCCGACGGCGGCGCGGCTTGGCCTCGGCCACCGGCTCGGCCTCCACGACGACGGCCGGAGCCGGCACCACGGCCACGGCGGTCGCGGTCTCGGCCACCGCCTCCGGGGCCGAGACACGGGTACGGCGCCGGCGCCGCGGGGTGCGCGGTTCGGCCAGTGCGTCGTCGACGGCCGGCGCGGGTGCGGCCTGGACAGCCTCCGCGGCCGGTGCGGGCACCACCACGGTGGCGCCTTCCCCGGTCTCGGATCCGCCCCGGGTGCGACGGCGCTGGCGCGGCGTGCGCGGTGCCCGCTCCTCGCGTACCGCGGGGGCTGCCGACGCCGCTGCCTTGCGGCCGCGGCCACCGGTCTCGCCCAGGTCCTCGATCTCCTCGGCCCGCAGGCCCGCACGGGTCCGCTCGGCGCGCGGCAGGACACCCTTGGTGCCGGCCGGGATGTCGAGCTCCTCGAAGAGGTGCGGCGACGTGGAGTACGTCTCGACCGGATCGTGGAACTTCAGGTCCAGCGCCTTGTTGATCAGCTGCCAGCGCGGGATGTCGTCCCAGTCGACCAGCGTGATCGCGATGCCCTTGGCGCCGGCCCGGCCGGTCCGGCCGATGCGGTGGAGATACGTCTTCTCGTCCTCCGGCGACTGGTAGTTGATGACGTGCGTGACGCCCTCGACATCGATACCGCGGGCCGCGACGTCGGTGCAGACGAGCACATCGACCTTGCCGTTGCGGAACGCGCGCAGCGCCTGCTCACGGGCGCCCTGGCCGAGGTCGCCGTGGACCGCGCCGGAAGCGAAACCGCGCTTCTCCAGCTGCTCGGCGATGTCCGCGGCGGTCCGCTTCGTACGGCAGAAGATCATCGCGAGCCCGCGGCCGTTGGCCTGCAGGATGCGCGAGACCATCTCCGGCTTGTCCATCGAGTGGGCGCGGAAGACGTGCTGCGAGGTGTTGGCGACGGTCGCGCCCTCGCCGTCGGGCGAGGTGGCTCGGATGTGCGTCGGCTGCGACATGTAGCGCCGCGCGAGGCCGATGACCGCACCCGGCATGGTCGCCGAGAACAGCATCGTCTGGCGGGTCGGCGGAAGCATCGTCATGATCTTCTCGACGTCGGGCAGGAAGCCCAGGTCGAGCATCTCGTCGGCCTCGTCGAGGACGAGGGCGCGCACGTGCGACAGGTCGAGCTTGCGCTGGCCGGCCAGGTCGAGCAGCCGGCCCGGGGTGCCGACGATCACATCGACGCCCTTCTTCAGGGCCTCGACCTGCGGTTCGTACGCACGGCCGCCGTAGATCGCGAGAACGCGGACGTTACGCACCTTGCCGGCGGTCAGCAGGTCGTTGGTGACCTGCTGGCAGAGCTCACGCGTGGGGACGACGACCAGTGCCTGCGGCGCGTCGGTCAGCTTCTCGGGCGCTGCCCGGCCCGCCTCGACGTCCGCGGGGACGGTGACGCGCTCCAGCAGCGGAAGACCGAAGCCGAGCGTCTTGCCGGTGCCGGTCTTGGCCTGTCCGATCACGTCGGAGCCGGAGAGCGCGACGGGGAGCGTCATCTCCTGGATGGGGAACGGGGACACGATGCCGACGGCCTCAAGGGCCTCGGCCGTCTCGGGAAGGATCCCGAGGTCTCGGAACGTAGTCAGGGTGCTGCCTCTTCTGTGAGACGCGGCCCGAGGCGAACGCTGGGGGTCGTACCGTGCCGGGGTTGGTCATCCGGCCGTGGATGGGCCGGGTGGCGCGGGACCACTGCCGTCGCTCGAGCGCTCGTGCCGCTGAGGGGGCCCCTCATCTGCGGTCGTACGTTGCGTACGACCCGCGTGGAGGGCTTTCGGGTCGGAGCCGATCGGGCCACCGACCGGGCATCCTCATTCAAATTCGCGCCACCGGCACATGCAAAGTGCTCAGTAAGCGCAATACCACTGTACCCCGGATTCGCGCATGTGTGTTGGGCGAATTCATCGGAACGGTGTGATGTCTCTGGCTGACCAGGCCCTTCCGTCCCGACTCGGGCGGGCTATTCTGCGCTTCATGGAGACGCCTGACAACGCCACTGAAGCCCCCGCACCCACCGGAATCGCCGCCCAGGACTGGGCCACCGCATCCACGGAGCCGCAGTACCGCGCCGCGGTCGTGGATCTGCTGGGAGCGCTCGCGTACGGGGAGCTCGCGGCCTTCGAGCGGCTCGCCGAGGACGCCAAACTCGCGCCGACGCTGGCCGACAAGGCGGAGCTGGCAAAGATGGCGTCCGCCGAATTCCATCACTTCGAGCGATTGACGGACCGGCTGACCGCGATCGACACCGAGCCGACCGGCGCGATGGAGCCGTTCGCCAAGGCTCTCGACGACTTCCACCGCCAGACCGCGCCGTCGGACTGGCTGGAAGGCCTGGTCAAGGCGTACGTGGGCGACTCGATCGCCAGCGACTTCTACCGCGAGGTGGCCGCCCGTCTCGACTCCGACACCCGCTCCCTGGTCCTCGCCGTGCTCGACGACACGGGGCACGGCAACTTCGCCGTGGAGAAGGTGCGCGCCGCGATCGAGGCCGATCCGCGCGTCGGCGGCAGGCTCGCCCTGTGGGCCCGTCGGCTGATGGGCGAGGCGCTCTCGCAGGCCCAGCGGGTGGTCGCCGACCGCGACGCGCTCTCGACGATGCTGGTGGGCGGGGTGGCCGACGGGTTCGACCTGGCCGAGGTCGGCCGGATGTTCTCGCGGATCACCGAGGCGCACACCAAGCGGATGGCGACACTCGGGCTCGCCGCCTAGTGCTGTGACCGGAAAGGTTCACCGGCTCGCGCCGCCCGGCACGGCACCTCGCCGCGTTGTCGCATCACCCGAGTACATCCAGTACGCGGGCGATGCTCCGCCTTGTTCCCGGCAAACCTTTCCGGTCACAGCACCAGCCGGCTCCCCGGGCGCGCCACGGTACGTGCGCGCGCCCGGTAAGGATTCCGGTACCGGTGGCCTGAGAGGGCCGAGGGCTCCTCAGGCCGCCGCTGATCGGCTCAGCCGGCGGCTGCGCGGGCGGATCAGCAGGGAAAGCGTCACCGCGCCGATAAGCGCCGCGCCGATCAGGGTGACCAGGACATACCCGGGGCCGAGCACCGAGTGCATCAGATACGCGCCGAACAGGGCCCCCAGCACGCCGGTGGCAAAGACGGTGCGGCGGGACGGGAGCCGGCTTGGCAGCGAACGGAGCGCCGCCCAGGAGAGGGCGAGTCCGAGCACGACGGAGCCGAGGGATTCCCAGATCACAGACGATCACCTCGCGGGTTGCAGAGGGGTACTCCCCATGGTGCGGTGCCGGCCATGAGGGAGGGGGCAAATCGGTTGTAGGCGGTACTACCCGGGAGGTGCGGAACGCAACCCTCCTCCGGCGGTTTTCGCACATCTGTCGCACAGGGGAAAGCGGCGGTGAGCAGCGGCGGAAGACGAAGAAGCGGGGCCGCGGGGGGGTCCCCCCCCGGCCGCGGAACCAGGCAGGGTGCCGGCCCGCCCCCCCCCCCCACCCCCCCCCCCCCGCGGGGCGCGCGCCCCGCGCCACAG
>NZ_JBHVWN010000043.1:30149-40119 GCF_042882275.1 Streptomyces sp. NPDC058231
GGCTCCCGGGGGTTTCTGGGCGGGCTCCGGGCGCTCAACCAGGCCGCCGCCCGGGGGCGGCAGCCCCCCCCCGCCCCGCTTCTCCATGCCTGGGTCCTGCCGCTACAGCGCGCCGAACCCGACCCGTCGCGTGCTCGGCTCGCCGATCTCCACGTAGGCGACCCGGTCGGCCGGTACCAGGACCTTGCGGCCCTTGTCGTCCGTGAGGCTGAGCAGCTGCGCCTTGCCGGTGAGAGCCTCGGCGACCGCGCTCTCGACCTCCTCGGCGGAAAGCCCGCTCTCCAGAACGATCTCCCGGGGTGCGTGCTGCACGCCGATCTTGACCTCCACGGCTATGTCCCTCCGACGGTCAGTCCTCTGCGCGTGAGCCGCGCCGTACGCACCACACATTAGCCCGGTGAGCGGAACTGTCAGGGATCGGCGGGCAACGCCCGCAGCGAACACGGAGCGGAGGCGCGGCGGATCACCGACCGGACGTCAGTGCTGATCGAGGCCGTGCAGGGGGAACCCGGCGATGCCGCGCCAGGCGAGCGAGGTGAGGAGCTGCACCGCCGTGTCGCGCGGGATCGCCGACCGGCTCGACAGCCAGTAGCGGGCGACCACCTGGGAGACGCCGCCCAGGCCGACGGCGAGGAGCATCGACTCGTCCTTGGACAGGCCCGTGTCACCCGCGATGACGTCGGAGATCGCCTCCGCGCACTGCAGCGAGACCCGGTCGACCCGTTCGCGCACCGCCGGCTCGTTGGTCAGGTCCGACTCGAAGACCAGCCGGAAGGCGCCGCCCTCGTCCTCGACGTACGCGAAGTAGGCGTCCATCGTCGCGGCGACGCGCAGCTTGTTGTCCGTCGTCGACGCGAGCGCGGTACGGACCGCGTGCAGCAGCGCCTCGCAGTGCTGGTCGAGCAGGGCCAGGTAGAGCTCCAGCTTGCCCGGGAAGTGCTGGTAGAGCACCGGCTTGCTGACTCCGGCCCGCTCGGCGATGTCGTCCATCGCGGCGGAGTGGTAGCCCTGCGCGACGAAGACCTCCTGCGCGGCGCCCAGCAGCTGGTTGCGTCGGGCGCGGCGAGGCAGGCGGGTGCCCCGCGGGCGCGCTGCCTCTGTCTGCTCGATGGCTGTCACGCCGCCTCCCAAATTTGTGATCGAACACAGCCGTTGCATGCACGCTGCGCCGTACAGCCATCGTACTTTTCAGTAACCCGGGTGTGCGCGGCGCGGACGCAGAATTTCACGGACCGGACGGCTGCGATAGCCAAAGATTCCTCGACCTCCGTGATGAATCGGGTGGTATCAGCGGTAATCGTCCTCGTTCTCGGCCACGACGCGGGCCTGCTCCACCGCATCCGCCTCGTTCGCGGAGTTCCGGTCGATGTCGGTGAGCGGATCGTCGCTCTTCGGCTGGAGATCGGCCTGCTGCTCGGCCGCGTCCGCCTCGGGTGCTTCCGGGTCCGGTTCGTCCGGTGGAATGGTTTCGAAGGTCTCCGGGTCGCTGGGGTCGACCGTCATGGTGACTCCCTTCCTTAGGTTCGAGCGTAGGAGCTACCCCCTGATGGCGCTATGCGGTCTGTGACGGCGAACACATGAACCATGGTGTGATCGTCTCGTAACATTGCCGCATGTCTTCGACCGAGCTGCCGGGAGTCCGCGCCGCCGCTGCCGCGGTGGCCCCCACGGTGAGCGCCGTCCGGGTCGCCGAGGGGGAGAAGCTGCGCTCCGTCGCGCTGCCCGGGCTGACGCTGAACGTCCGCGCCCGGCCGCCGGAGCGGACCGGACTGCCGCCCGCGCTCTTCGTGCACGGGCTCGGCGGCTCCTCGCGGAACTGGTCGGCACTCATGCCGCTGGTGCAGGACCTGGTGGACGGCGAGGCGGTCGACCTGCCCGGATTCGGGGACTCCCCGCCGCCGGACGACGGCAACTACTCGGTCACCGGGCACGCCCGCGCGGTGATCCGGCTCCTCGACACGGAGCGGCGCGGGCCGGTTCACCTCTTCGGCAATTCGCTCGGCGGTGCGGTGGCCACCCGGGTCGCGGCCGTCCGCCCCGACCTGGTGCGCACACTGACGCTCATCTCGCCCGCACTGCCGGAGATCCGGATCCAGCGGCCCGCCGTACCGACCGGACTGCTCGCCCTTCCGGGGATCGCATCCCTGTTCTCCCGGATGACCCGGGACTGGACCGCGGAAGAACGCACCCGCGGAGTCATGGCACTCTGTTACGGCGATCCGGCGCGTGTCTCCGAGGAAGGCTTCCGCGAAGCGGTGGCCGAGATGGAGCGACGGCTGGAGCTGCCGTACTTCTGGGACGCCATGGCACGCTCGGCGCGTGGCATCGTCGATGCGTACACGCTGGGCGGTCAGCACGGACTGTGGCGCCAGGCAGAGCGTGTACTCGCGCCGACCCAGCTCGTGTACGGCGGACGGGACCAGCTCGTCTCGTACCGGATGGCGCGCAGGGCGTCCGCGGCGTTCCGCGATTCGCGGCTGCTGTCACTGCCCGACGCCGGGCACGTGGCGATGATGGAGTACCCGGAGGCGGTCGCCCAGGCCTTCCGGGAACTGCTACAAGAGTGCGGCGGGAGCTGATCCGGGGCGTGGGACGACACAGCAGAAAAGGCCCCCCAACCAGTACGACCGGCGGGGATGCCGCGGGGAGCGCGGACGGCGCTCGTGACGCGGACCGGCCGGAGCCCGGCAGCGGTCGGCGCCGCAGGGCGGCCGACGCGCCGTCCGGCCCGGACGGCCACACCCCGTTCCGGGGGATTCCGCAGGTGCGTGGCGGTCACCCGGAACAACGCGAACCGGGCGGCGGCTGGGGGACCGGGCCGCAGCCGGTGTACGCCGGCCGGCAGGCCCCGGTCCGGCCCGGCGGTCCGGCCCGGCGGCCCGGGGTGCCGCAGCCGCCCCGTCCCGCGCCCGAGTCCCGGGCGATGCCGCGGGAGGCGTCGCACGGGCAGCCCGGGCTCGCCACGAGGCCGCTGATACCGGGTCCGCGACGGGAGTTCGTCGACGCCTTCGACGCCCCGCCCGCCCCACCCGCGCCACGCTCCCCGTCCGCCCCACCGGTCCCGCCGGCCGGCCCGGCCGGTGACCGCGAAGGACAGCGGGACCCCGGCGATGCCGACGCCCCGTCGGTCACCAGGGGGAGTAAGGGCCGCACCTTCACCGGTGTCGCGGCGGCGGCGGTGACGACCGTGCTCGCGGTCGTGGTGGCCGGACAGGTCGCCCACGACAGCACCAGGCGGGTCGGTGCGGCCGCGCCCGGCGCGGGTGTGGACCGGGACGGCGACGGCACGTCCTCCCGCTCGGACGACCGGCCGACGCCGAAGGTGTTGGCGGTCAAGCCCCTCTCGTACGAGCAGAAGATGGCGAAGGCATACCCCCTCGCACCGGATCTCAAGGGGTCCGGACACTTCGAGACGGTCCCGGGGACGGCGAAGGCTCCGGGTAAGGGGCACAAGTACCGCTACCGGATCGACATCGAGAAGGGGCTCGGTCTCGATGCCGGGCTCTTCGCCGAAGCGGTCCAGAAGACCCTCAACGACGACCGGAGCTGGGCCCACGGCGGTGCGATGACGTTCGAGCGTGTCTCCTCGGGCGACCCGGACTTCGTGATCACGCTGGCCAGCCCGGGGACGACCGGCGACTGGTGCCGCAAATCGGGACTCGACACGACTGAGGACAACGTCTCGTGCGACTCGGCGGCCACCGAGCGCGTGATGATCAATGCGTACCGCTGGGCCCAGGGCTCGTCGACATTCGGCCCGGAGAAGCTCTTCCCCTATCGCCAGATGCTGATCAACCACGAGGTCGGCCACCGGCTCGGTCACAATCATGTGAGTTGCCGCACGCCGGGCGCCCTGGCCCCCGTGATGCAGCAGCAGACCAAGTCGCTGGACATCGACGGCATCAAGTGCCGCCCCAACGCCTGGGTCCATCCGAGCAGTTGACCGTGGCCCGGCCGGCCGCCGGTCCCGGCCCCGCCGCCCCCGCACGCCCGCTCTCCCCGCCCTCGCCCGGGCCGGGAGAGCGGCCGTCCGAAATGCTGTCCGACATGTGAGACAGCTGTCTCGTTCCACGTTGACATGGCTGAAACCGTCACGCATATTTCTCCGCATGTCACGCAGCCCGATCATCCCCGACTACGCCGCCATCGAGCTGGCGCTGATCGGCGTGACCGGGCACAGCGTCTCCGACGTCCACTGTTGCTGACGCCTGCCTGAGCACGCGTCGACCGCCCTCCTCCGAGCCCCGGCCCGGCCCGGGCGGCACCCCCGACCGCCGTGCCCGGGCGTACTCCGTACGCAGGCGCGGCAGTATCGGTGTCCCGGCCCTCGGCTTCCCGGCCGGCCGTCCCCACTCGCACTCTCGCCGTTCGCCTGCACGGATCCGCTTCCCGCCTTCTTCCGTGAGCAGTACTCCGAGAGGTCATCTTCCGATGCGTCAACCGTCCGTCATATCGCGCCGCGTGGCAGCGGCCGTCGTGGTTCTCGTCGTGGGCTCGGGCGCCGCCGCGTGCGGTCCCCAGGACAGCAAGGGCAGCGACGGTCACTCCGGCGCAGCGGGCAAGCCCGCCAAGGGCGGCACGCTCACCGTGCTCAACCGCGCCGCCCAGCAGGACTTCGACCCCGCGCGGCTGTACACCTCCGGCGGCGGCAACGTCCCGTCGCTGGTCTTCCGCACGCTCACCACCCGCAACCGGGAGGACGGCGCGGCCGGGTCCAAGGTCGTCCCCGACCTGGCGACCGACCTGGGCACGCCCAGCGAGAACGCCACCGTCTGGACGTACACGCTCAAGGACGGCCTCAAGTACGAGGACGGCACCCCGATCACGAGCGCCGACATCAAGTACGGCATCGAGCGCTCCTTCGCCGCCGAACTCTCCGGCGGTGCGCCCTACCTGCGCGACTGGCTGATCGGCGGCGCCGACTACCAGGGCCCGTACAAGGACAAGAAGGGCCTCGCGTCGATCGAGACGCCCGACGCGAAGACGATCGTCTTCCACCTCAACAAGCCGGAGGGCGAGTTCCCCTACCTGGCGACGCAGACCCAGACGACCCCGGTGCCGAAGGCCAAGGACACCGGCGCCAAGTACGAGAACCACCCGATCTCCTCGGGGCCGTACAAGGTCGTCAAGAACGAGGGCGACGGCGAGCGTCTCGTCCTGGAGCGCAACACCTTCTGGTCGGCCGCCACCGACGAGGAGCGCAAGGCGTACCCGGACCGGATCGACGTGCGCTCCGGACTCGACTCCGCCGTCATCAACCAGCGGCTCTCCGCATCCAGGGGCGCGGACGCCGCCGCCGTCACCACCGACACCAACCTCGGCCCGGCCGAGCTGGCCAAGGTCACCGGCGACAAGAAGCTCGCGGCCCGCGTCGGCACCGGTCACTTCGGCTTCACGAACTACATCGCCTTCAACCCGAAGGTGAAGCCGTTCGACAACCCGAAGGTGCGCCAGGCGATCTCGTACGCCATCGACCGCACCTCGGTCATCAACGCGGCCGGCGGCTCCTCGCTCGCCGAGCCCGCCACCACCTTCCTGCCGGACCAGGCGTCCTTCGGCTACAACGCCTACGACGCCTTCCCGGCCGGCAAGGCGGGCAACGCCGCCAAGGCCAAGGAGCTGCTGAAGGAGGCCGGTTACGCCAAGGGCCTGACCATCACCCTCACGCACTCCAACGACAAGAACTTCGCCACCAGCCCGGAGATCGCCACCGCCGTCCAGGAGGCGCTGAAGAAGGCCGGGATCACGGTCGAGCTGCAGGGCCTGGAGAACAACGCCTACTCGGACAAGATCTACAACGTGAAGAGCGAGCCGGGCTTCTTCCTCACCGGCTGGGGCGCCGACTGGCCGTCCGGCGGCCCGTTCCTCGCACCGATCTTCGACGGACGCCAGATCGTCAAGAACGGCTACAACTTCAACGCCTCCCAGCTCGACGACGCCTCCGTCAACAAGGAGGTCGACGAGATCAACAAGCTGACCGACCTGAGCGCGGCCGCGAAGCGTTGGGGCGCACTCGACAAGAAGATCGGCGAGCAGGCGGTGACCGTGCCGCTGTTCCACCCGGTCTACAAGCGCCTGTACGGCGAGGCCGTCAAGAACGTCGTCATCAGCGACTGGACCGGCGTGCTCGACATCTCGCAGGTAGCGGTCAAGTAACCATGACCGAAGCTCTGCTGGTCGAGGAGGCGGGGGCCGCTGCGGTGGCCCCCGCCTCCGGGGCCTCCTCGTTCTGGCGGCGGCTGCGCACCCGGCGCTCCGCCGTCGTGGCGGCCGTCGTCGTCGCCCTGCTGGTCCTGGTCGCGCTCGCCGCCCCGCTGCTCGCTGCCGTCGAGGGCCAGGACCCCACCTCGTACCATGCCGGCCTCGTCGACTCGGCGACCGGCGGTGTGCCGCTGGGCTCGTTCGGCGGGATCAGCGCCGACCACTGGCTCGGCGTCGAACCGCTCACCGGCCGCGACCTGTTCGCCCGTGTCGTCTACGGTGCGCGGGTCTCGCTCGGCGTCGCGCTGGCCGCGACCCTGCTCCAGGTCGTCATCGGGGTGGCCGTCGGCCTCGCCGCCGGGCTCGGCAACCGGCTCGTCGACCAGGCGCTCAGCCGCGTCACCGACGTCGTCGTCGCGCTGCCCGTCATGGTGATCGCGCTCGGCGCACTCGCCGTGGTCCCCCCGGGCTTCCCGCGCCCCGTGCTGATCGCCGCGCTCGTCGGACTGATCGGCTGGTCCGGCATCTCCAAGATCGTCCGCGCCCGGACCCTCGCGCTGAAGTCGCTCGACCATGTCGCGGCCGCCCGGCTCAGCGGCTGGGGCAGCTGGCGGATCGCCCGGCGCGAGCTGCTGCCGGCACTCGCCGCCCCCGTCATCACGTACGCCGTGCTGCTCTTCCCCGGCAACATCGTCGTCGAGGCGGCGCTCTCCTTCCTCGGTGTCGGCATCAAGCCGCCGACCCCGTCCTGGGGGCAGATGCTCAGCGACGCCGACACCTGGTACCAGGCGGCACCCACCTATCTGCTGATCCCCGCCCTGCTGATCTTCATCACCGTGCTGGCGCTGACCGTCCTCGGCGAGGGCGTACGCAACGCACTCGACCCGCGTGTCGCCTCGCGGCTGCGGATCGGCACCGGACGGAAGAAGGAGGCCGGCGCATGACCCGGTTCCTGCTGCGGCGCCTGGGCGGGGCGCTGTTCGTGCTCCTGGCCCTCAGCGTCGTCGTCTACGCCGCCTTCTACGTCGCCCCCGGCAACGTCGCCCAGATCGCCTGCGGCCCGCGGTGCTCGCCCGCCCAGGTGGCGCAGGTCAGCGAGCAACTGCAGCTCGGCGACCCGCTGTACGTGCAGTACGCGCACTTCCTCCAGGGGATCTTCGCCGGCCGCGACTACTCGACCGGCACCGGCATCCTGCACTGCCAGGCGCCCTGCCTCGGCCGCTCCTACCAGGACGACCAGCAGGTCACCCAGATGATCCTCACCAAGCTCCCGGCCACCGCCTCGCTCGCCATCGGCGCCTTCGTGCTCTGGGTCCTGCTCGGCGTCGGCACCGGACTGCTCTCGGTGTGGCGGCGCGGCCGCGTCACCGAGCGGATCCTGACCGGACTGACCCTGGCCGGCATGGCGACGCCCGTCTTCGTCATCGGGCTGCTGCTGATCATCGTGTTCTGCTCGGCACTGCAACTGCTGCCGTTCCCCGACTACGTACCGCTCACCGAGAACCCGGAGCAGTGGGCCTGGAACCTGCTGCTGCCCTGGGTCTCGCTGGCCCTGGTATCCGCAGCCCCGTACGCCCGGATGACCCGGTCGTCGATGCTGGAGACCCTCGCCGAGGACCATGTGCGCACCTTCCGCGCGTACGGCGTGAGCGAGCGGCGGCTCGTCGGGCGGCACGCGCTGCGCGGCGCGCTCGGTCCGGTAATCGCGCTCGGCGCCCTGGACATCGGCTCGATGTTCGGCGGCGCCGTCCTCACCGAGTCGCTCTTCAACATCCCCGGCGTCGGGCGCGAACTCGTCGACGCCGTGCAGAACGTCGACCTGCCGGTCGTCGTCGGTCTGGTGCTCGTCACCGGCTTCTTCGTCGTCCTTGCCAATGCCGTCGCGGACATCCTCCAGGCGATGGCCGACCGACGGGTGGTGTTCGCATGAGTCTGGTCGAGGTATCCGATCTGACGATCTCCTTCGACGGCGCGGACGGTGTACGGGCCGTGGACGGCCTCTCCTTCACCCTCGAGGCGGGCGCCGCGCTCGGTGTCGTCGGCGAGTCGGGCTCCGGCAAGAGCGCGTCCGCGTACGCGCTCCTCGGGCTCCACCGGGGGACCGGCGCCGTGGTCGGCGGCTCGATCCGGGTCGCGGGCGTGGACGTGCAGGCGGCGGACGACGCCGGACTGCGGGCGCTGCGCGGGGCGAAGGCCGCGATGGTCTTCCAGGACCCGCTGTCCTCGTTGGACCCGTACTACGCGGTCGGCGACCAGATCGCCGAGGTGTACCGGGTGCACACGCGCGCCTCACGACGGGCGGCGCGGACAAGGGCCGTGGAGGTCCTCGACCGGGTCGGCATCCCCGACGCGGCACGGCGTTCGCGGTCCCGGCCGCACGAGTTCTCCGGCGGGATGCGGCAGCGCGCGCTCATCGCGATGGCACTGGCCTGCGAGCCGGAGCTGCTGATCGCCGACGAACCGACGACGGCGCTGGACGTCACCGTCCAGGCCCAGATCCTGGACCTGCTGCACCAGTTGCGGCACGAGACGGGCATGGGGCTCCTGCTGGTCACCCACGACGTGGGTGTCGCGGCGGAGAGCGTCGACGAGGTACTGGTCATGCAGTCCGGCCGGGAGGTCGAGCGCGGGCCGGTCGCCGAGGTGCTCGGCGCGCCCCGGAAGCCGTACACCCGCGAACTCCTCTCCGCCGTGCCGAGGGTCGACGCGAAGCGTGCGGTGCCGGACGTGAAGGGTGCCGCGCAGGTCCCGGCGCAGCGCGGCGCGGACGCGGGCGGGCCGCTGCTGGAAGCCGTCGGCCTGCGGCGCGAGTTCGGCCGCGGCGCCGGCCGGGTCACCGCGGTGGACGGTGTCTCGCTCACCGTCCACCGCGGTGAGACGCTCGGCATCGTGGGTGAGAGCGGCAGCGGCAAGACGACGCTCGGCCGGATGCTCGTTCGCCTCCTCGACCCGACCGACGGCCGGCTCCGGTACGGGGACACGGATATCGGCTCCCTGTCGGAGAAGGCTCTGCGTCCGCACCGGCGGGAGCTCCAGATGGTCTTCCAGGACCCCGTCGCCTCGCTCAACCCGCGCCGTTCCGTCGGCGAATCCGTCGCCGATCCGCTGCGGGCCGCCGGCGTGCTCGACAGCGCCCGGATCCGGGCCCGCGTCCAGGAACTGCTGGAACGCGTCGGACTCGACCCGGACCGGTACGACCGTTACCCGCACGAATTCAGCGGGGGACAGCGCCAGCGCATCGGCATCGCCCGCGCGCTCGCCGCCGACCCCAAGCTGATCGTCTGCGACGAACCGGTCTCCGCGCTCGACGTCACCACCCAGGCGCAGGTCACCGCCCTGCTCGCCGAACTCCAGCGCGAACTGGGGCTCGGACTGGTCTTCATCGCCCACGACCTCGCGGTCGTACGGCAGGTCAGTGACCGGGTCGCGGTGATGCGGCAGGGCCGGATCGTGGAGCAGGGCAGCGTCGACGAGGTGTACGGGGCGCCCCAGGATCCGTACACCAAGCAGCTCCTCGCCGCCGTGCCCGCACTCGATCCGGCGCTCGCGGCGGTGCGTCGTGCGGCCCGCAAGGAACTGGCCGCAGCCTGACCCTGTGTGACCAACCGTCCTCATAGCGCGACAGAACGCTACGGGGGCGGGAAAGTTACGACGGTTCACCCCTTTCGGTGGCGCGACGGACAACCGTCCGTGGCCCCCCCCCCGGTTGCGCGTTAGGGGGGGCCCCGGTGTGTTGGCCATGACACAGCGGGCGCCCCCCCAGGTGGAC
>NZ_JBHVWN010000043.1:40129-68896 GCF_042882275.1 Streptomyces sp. NPDC058231
CAACCGTCCGTCGCGCCACCGGCGTATCCGCTTACGGTCGTCCCGCTGTGAGTCGCCATTCCAACGGCGGCCGCCCACAAGGGAGATCGGGGGTGCACTCGTGCGGATCGGACTCCTCACCGACGGTGGTTATCCGTATGCGACCGGTGAGTCCAGACTCTGGTGCGACCGTCTGGTGCGCGGGCTCGCGCAGCACGAGTTCGACCTGTACGCGCTGAGCCGCTCCGCCGAGCAGGAGGCACAGGGCCGGGTACAGCTCCCGCCGCAGGTCGGCCGGGTACGGACGGCGCCGCTCTGGACGGCCGACGAGGACGCCGGGAGCGGCCACCGGATCCCCAAGGGGCTGCTCGCCCGGATGATGACCGGTGGTGGCCCACGGTCCTACGGGCGGCGCGAACGACGCCTTTTCGCGGCGCACTTCACGGCCCTCGCGACGTCGATCTGTACGGCGGGCGTGACGGGGACGGCCGACGAGGCAGGCGCCGACGCGGCCGCGACGGCCGCCGCCGACGCACAGTTCACGGCCGGGCTCTACGGACTCGCCGAACTGGCCCGCGAACACGGCGGACTCTCCGCGGCACTGCGCTCCGAGCCCGCCGTGCGTGTGCTGGAGGCAGCCTGCCGGGCACCGGGCACCGGGCGCGCCGTGCAGGCCGCGACCGTCCCCGACCTGCTCGCCTTCGTCGCGGAGCTGGACCGCGTCCTGCGCCCCCTCTCGCTCGACTGGTACGACGAGGAGGGTCTCGGCGCGGTCGACCTCTGCCACGCGGCCTCCGGTGGAGTCGCGGCCCTGCCCGGGCTGCTGGCCAAACGCTTCTTCGGCGTCCCGCTGCTGGTCACCGAGCACGGTGTGCAGCTGCGGGCGCACTACCTCGCCGCGACCGGTGCGCCGCTCGGTACGCCGGTACGCGCCCTGCTCGCCGCCTTCCACGGACGGCTCGCCTCCGAGGTGTACCGGCAGGCCGACCTCATCACCCCCGGCAACGCACACGCCCGCCGCTGGCAGGAACGGTGCGGCGCCGACCACGACAAGCTGCGCACCGTCTACCCCGGCATGGAGGCGGCCCGCTTCGCCACGCTGGGGGAGAGCGACGGCGACTGCGGCCCCGACACCCTGGTCTGGGTGGGCCGGATCGAGCCCTCCAAGGACCTGATCGCCCTGCTGCACGCCTTCGCCGGCGTCCGGAGGGCGGAGCCGGAGGTCCGGCTCCGGATCATCGGCGCACCGGCGCCGGGCGCCGAAGGCACCACCTACCTGGCCCACTGCCGGGCGCTCGCCGCCCAGCTCTTCCCCGACGAGGCCGCCGACGCACACGCCGTCGGCGACAACCCGGTCACCTTCGAGGACATCGGCGGAGCCGAGGTCGCGGACCTCGCGGATGCCTACGCGGCGGGCGGGATCGTCGTCCTCTCCAGCGTCGTCGAAGGCTTCCCGATCAGCCTGGTCGAGGCGATGTTCTGCGGGCGGGCGACCGTGTCGACGGACGTCGGCGCGGTCGTCGAAGTCATCGGCGGTACGGGGCTGGTGGTACCCCCGCGCAACCCCCGGGCGCTCGCCGACGCATGCATCGCGCTGCTGCGCGACCCCGAGCGCCGTGCCCGCCTCGGCGCGGCGGCGCGCGCCCGCGCGCTCGAACTCTTCACCGTCGAACAGAACCTTGCGGCATTTCGCGGCATTTACCTGGAGCTGATCTCGCGCTCCCCGGTGCGCAGGGAGGCGGAGGGTGCCCCGCGCCCGTTCGCCATGCCGCCCGAGGCCCGGGTGCCGGTCGGCTGGACGACGCCGCCCCCGCACACCCCGAGCTGGGCCGTCGAGGGCGTGTGCGCGGGCGTGCGCGGAACGGCGGCCGGCGATGGGTGAGCAGGACGTGGAGAGAGGAAAGGGCCGGCCGGGTGGATTCGGCGGCCGGCCCGGTGGACTGAGTGAAGATCACGGAGGAATCGCCATGGGCGGCCGCCCGACCGAGGCGTTCGACGCCGTCGGCACCCCGACGACCGGCGGCAGCTGGGACTCCCACCCGGGGACCGCGGTCTCCGGACCGCGGTTCACGGAGACCTCCGCCCCGGCCCGGGGGTTGTCCGCGCAGGGACCCGGGGCAGCGGCAGGACCGGCGGAGCCCGCGGGCCTTGCGACGGCAGGACAGGTGGCGGTGATGGACCACCCGGCGACGGGAGGGGCGGCCATGGGGCCGGACCCGGGGCGGGACCCGGCCCCGGACCAGGGGCGGGAGCCGGAGGCCGGGTGCCCGTCCACCGACCGCACCCCGTCCTTCGACCGCTCCCCGTCCACCGATCCGGGTGCCGGGTCCGAGGCCGCTGCGGTGGCTCCCGGGGCCGGTGCGCCGGTGGAGGACGTGGCCGTCACCGCGCCCGCCACCGGTGCCGCGGCGGGCACGCGGCCGGAGAAGCAGCCGGGCACCGACGGGGACGGCGAGGGGGACCGTGACGGCGGGAGCGAGGACACCGTCGAGCACGGCGACGGGAGCGAGGGCGAGGGCGAGGCCGCGCTCACCGCCCGCGCCCCCGAGATCGCGCACACCCGCACCGCACCCGCGCGCAAGCCCAGCGCGGCCAGGCGCGGTCCGGTCGACCCCGTGAAAACTCTCATGCACCACCACCGCGAGCTCTGCGAACGCGCCGTCGATCCGCTGGAGATCGCCGCAGGGCTCGAAGCCCACGGGGTCACCGACCGCACCGCCGCCCGCTACCGGCACCGCGATGTCTTCTCGCTCGCCGAGGAGCTCTACGCACGGGTGCCCGCCGTGGCGGGGGAGCCCGGCCGGGCGGCGCCGCCCGCGGCGGTGCGCGACATCGAGACGCGGGCCGTCTGGTCGCTCCTCGCGCTGCTGCCGGGCGCCGCCTGCACCGCGACCGCCGTCACCCTGAAACTCACCGAGGGAGGGCTCGGCGGTCAGGCGCGGCTCACCGTGGCCCTCGCGGGAGCGCTCGTCGCCGTGCTCGGGCTCGCCCTCTGTCTGCGGAACGGCCCCCTGCGCGCGCCGGAGGGACGCTCCTCGGCGGCGGCCTCCCTGTACGGGTGCTGGCTGCTCGGTTACGTCGTGTACGGGCAGGCGCTGCTCGGACAGGTCCTCAGCGGGGGGCCGGAAGGGCCCTGGGCGATCACCCCGGCACCCCTGCTGGGGCTTGCGCTCGCCGTCGCCCCCGCCGCCTGGTGCGCCCACCTGTTCGCCGTACACGCGCACCGCAGGCTCACCGGCAGCCGGGCGCTTGAGGAGTTCGCCGCAGGTGTACGCCCCCTCCTCTTCGGGGCGGTCGCCCTCTTCCTCTGTGTCCTGGCCGGACTGCTCCGACTCGCCGAGCTCGGATACGGCGGCGGCGGTGACCTCCTCGCGGCCGCCGCACTCGGCGTGCTGCTCCTGCTGGCCCGGCTGCTGACCGTCCACGGCTTCCCGGAGCCGGCCACCACCGGACTCGCCGCCGCCTGCGCCGTCGAGGCGACGGCACCCGCCCTGATCCTGGCCGGACGGCTGCCCGGCCTGCACGCCCTCGCACGCCCCGTCGACGCCGTCATCGAGGCGGGCGGCACCGGAGCGGTACCCGCCGTCGCCTGTGGCGCGGCGGCGCTCGGGCTGCTCATCCACGCCACCGTCGCCCTCTCCAGGGCGTCCGCCCACACCACCGCCTGACCTGCGAAGAAGAGCCACCGCCCGGCACGACCCCCGCGGAGCCGACGCCGTGGGACCCCGACCCGTACCGCCCACCACCTCCCCAAGGAGACACCGGACATGACCCCCCAATCCCCCGCACCGGCAGGCCGCCGTCGGCACGAAGGGGGCGCACGATGAGGGTTCTGCTGCTCGGAGCCAATGGATTCCTCGGCCGGTTCGTGGCCGACCGGCTGCTCGCCGACCCCGCCGTGCACCTGACGGCGCTCGGCCGTGGCGACGACGCCGACGTACGGTTCGATCTCGCCGGCGGCAGCCCCGGAGCGCTCACCCGCTTCCTGGACGCCGTGCACCCCGGTGTCGTCGTCAACTGCGCGGGCGCCACCCGGGGCGGTGCCCGCGACCTGACCCGGCACAACACCGTCGCCGTAGCCACGGTCTGCGAGGCGATGCGGCGCAGCGGATGCAGCGCCCGCCTCGTCCAGGTCGGCTGCTCCTCGGAGTACGGCCCCTCGCAGCCCGGCTCATCGACCGCGGAGGACGCCGTCCCGCGCCCCGGCGGCCCGTACGGCGTCTCCAAGCTCGCCGCCACCGAACTCGTCCTCGGATCCGGTCTCGACGCGGTCGTGCTGAGAGTCTTCTCGCCGGTCGGCCCCGGCACCCCGGCGGGCTCCCCGCTGGGCCGGCTCGCCGAGGCGATGCGCCGCGCCATGCAGGCCGGCGACGGCGAGCTCAAGCTCAGCGGTCTCGGGGTGCAGCGCGACTTCGTCGACGTACGGGACGTCGCCCGCGCGGTGCACGCCGCCTCGCTCTCCGCCGCGCAGGGCGTCGTCAACATCGGCACCGGGCGCGCCGTGCGGCTCCGCGACGCGGCCTCCGTGCTCGCCAAGGTCGCGGGCTACCCCGGCGCACTCCACGAGCTGGACACACCCCCTGCCCGGCTCCCCATCGGCACCCCGCGCACCTCGGCCGAATCCGTCATCGAGCACCTCTCGGCGACCCCTTCCCCGTACCCCGACGGCTGCGGCGCCTGGCAGCAGGCGGACGTCCGCACCGCCCGCGACCGGCTCGGCTGGCGTCCGCGTATCAACCTCGAGGAGTCCCTCGCCGACATCTGGATGGAGGCGGCATGCCGCATCTGACCCATGCCGGCACGGCCCGCCGGAGCAGGGGTGCCGAGCAACTCGGTTTCGGGGTGCCCGGCTACGCCCACCCGCTGCTCGCGCCCACCGAATGGGCCGAACTGACCCGCCCGGGCACCCCGCTGCACTGGGTGGTCCTCAACATCGACACCGGTCCCGGCGCCCGGCCGGACCCGCACTGCCTCGAAGCCGCGGGCCGGCTCCGCAACACCCGCGAACGGGCCCTGCGCGCAGAGCCCGCGCAGGACACCGTCCGGACCGGCGGCCGCCTGCTGGGCCACCTCGACCTGGCCCACGGCGACCGCCCGTTCGCCGAACTCGTCGCCGACGCGCAGTCCTTCCTCGACTGGTACCGCGTGGACGGCTTCTACCTCGACCGGTGCCCGGCGGACCGGGCCGACCTGCCCGCGGTCCGCCGCCTCACCGGCACGCTCGCCACGCTCCTCGAAGACGGGCTGCTGGTGCTCGGGCACGGGACCCACCCGCACCCCGGCTATGCGGAGGCCGCCGACCAGCTGGTCACCTTCTCCGGAGCCTGGACCGACTACCGCTGGTCGCAGGTGGCGGAGTGGACCGCCGACTACCCGCCGGAGCGTTTCGCGCACTTCGTCCACGGCGTTCCGCGCACCCATCTGGAGGAAGCCATGCGCATCGCCCGCTGGCAGGGCGCGGGCACGATCTTCTTCACCGACCGGACCACGCGGACGACGGACAGGGGACGAACCGATCCATTCGCGGCACTGCCCGGATACTGGGCCGAAATCGTCTCGCGGATCGGACCTGATATCTCGGAATGAGAGGGGGCGTGGCAGTGTTACGGCAAGAACAACCGTACGTAGCCGAAGTACGTAGAAACCGACCACCTGCATTGTTGAGGTTCCTGTGTCGCTGCCACCCCTGGTCGAGCCAGCTGCTGAGCTCACCGTCGACGAGGTCCGCAGGTACTCCCGCCACCTGATCATCCCGGATGTCGGGATGGACGGGCAGAAGCGGCTGAAGAACGCGAAGGTGCTCTGTGTCGGCGCCGGCGGTCTCGGCTCGCCGGCCCTGATGTACCTGGCCGCGGCCGGTGTCGGAACGCTCGGCATCGTGGAGTTCGACGAGGTCGACGAGTCGAACCTGCAGCGCCAGATCATCCACAGCCAGGCCGACATCGGCCGCTCCAAGGCCGAGTCCGCAAAGGACTCGGTGCTGGGCATCAACCCGTATGTGAACGTGATCCTTCACGAGGTACGGCTCGAAGCCGAGAACGTGATGGAGATCTTCTCCCAGTACGACCTGATCGTGGACGGCACGGACAACTTCGCCACCCGCTATCTCGTCAACGACGCCGCGGTGCTGCTGAACAAGCCGTACGTGTGGGGTTCGATCTACCGCTTCGACGGCCAGGCGTCCGTCTTCTGGTCCGAGCACGGTCCCTGCTACCGCTGCCTCTACCCGGAGCCGCCGCCCCCCGGCATGGTCCCCTCGTGCGCCGAGGGCGGCGTGCTGGGCGTGCTCTGCGCGTCCATCGGTTCCATCCAGGTCACCGAGGCGATCAAGGTGCTCGCCGGTGTCGGCGACCCGCTGGTCGGCCGACTGATGATCTACGACGCCCTGGAGATGCAGTACCGCCAGGTCAAGGTCCGCAAGGACCCCGACTGCGCGGTCTGCGGCGAGAACCCGACCGTCACCGAGCTCATCGACTACGAGGCCTTCTGCGGCGTCGTGTCCGAGGAGGCCCAGGAGGCGGCGCTCGGCTCCACGATCACTCCGAAGCAGCTCAAGGAGTGGATCGACGCGGACGAGAAGATCGAGATCATCGACGTCCGGGAGCCGAACGAGTACGAGATCGTCTCGATCCCCGGCGCGAAGCTGATCCCGAAGAACGAGTTCCTGATGGGCAACGCCCTCCAGGACCTTCCGCAGGACAAGCGCATCGTCCTGCACTGCAAGACCGGTGTCCGCAGCGCCGAGGTCCTCGCGGTCCTCAAGTCGGCGGGCTTCGCCGACGCGGTGCACGTCGGCGGCGGCGTGATCGGCTGGGTCAACCAGATCGAGCCCGAGAAGCCGGTGTACTAGAAACGTGTCGAGGGGGCCGGTCCGCACTGTGCGGGCCGGCCCTTCGACGTGTCCGCGGCGTTCCGTCAGGAACAGGTGCTGCCGTCCGCGGGCACCTTGCCGTTCAGGAAGTACGCGTCCACCTTCGACGTCGCGCAGCGGCTCACACCGTACGAGCCGTGCCCCTCACCCTTGTTGGTGAGCATGATGCCGACCCCGTGGCCCAGCTCGTCCGCCATTCTCTGCGCGCCCTCGTAGGGCGTCGCCGGGTCGCCGGTCGTACCGATGACCAGGATCGGACCGGCACCCGGAGCGCCGGCCTCCGGGGTCCTGCGCTCGCCCTTCACCGGCCAGTGCGAGCACCAGCCCGCCGTGTCCCACGCCAGGAACGGGCCGAAGACCGGGGAGAGCTTCCGGAACTCCGGCAGCAGCGCCCTGGCCTCGGCAGCCGTCGGCCGGAGCGCGCTGTCCGCACAGGAGATGGCGCGCTGCGAGTGGCTCTCGGTGCCGTAGTGGCCTCTGGCGTCACGGCCGTTGTACGAATCGGCCAGCTCCAGCAGCAGATCGCCGGTGCCCCGCTTCTCGGCCTCGTCCAGCGCGTTCGTCAGCTCGGGCCAGTTGCTGCGGGAGTAGAGCGGCGTCACGATGCCGGTGATCGCCGACGACTCGTCGAGCTCGCGGCCCGAACTCGTCGGCAGCGGCTTCCTGTCGATCCGTTCCAGCATCCGGGCGATGCGTCGGGTGCCCGCCTTCGGATCCTGGCCACGGTCCCTGAGGTAGTTCTCCAGCGCCCGCTGGAAACCGGTCGCCTGGTTGCGGGCGTGCCCGATCGCGTCGGCTGTCGGGTCGACGACCCCGTCCAGGACGGTACGCCCGACGTTCTCCGGGAAGAGGTGCGCGTACGTGCCACCGAGCTCGGTGCCGTACGAGATGCCGAAGTACGTGAGTTTCCGGTCGCCGAGTACCTGGCGGATCAGGTCCATGTCGCGGGCCGCGTTCGTCGTACCGACATACGGCAGGACCCTGCCCGAGCGGCGCTCGCACCCCGCGCCGAAATCCGCGCCGTCCTTCATGAACGCCGCCTCCTCCGCGGCGGTGTCCGGGGTCATGTCGACCTTCCGGGCGGCGTCCTCCTGCTCCCGGTCGCTGCGGCACGTCACCCCGGCGCTGGCCGCGACCCCGCGCGGGTCGAAACCGACCAGGTCGTAACGGGTGTTGAGGTTCCCGTACGAGGCGGCGGCGTGCGGCAGGATCGAGACGCCCGAGCCGCCGGGACCGCCGAAGTCGAACAGCATCGAGCCGAGCCGGCGGCTTCTGACCCGGGCCTCCTTACGGATCAGCGCGATCCCGATCCGCTCGCCGGCCGGCTCCGCGTAGTCCAACGGCACCTCGACCGTGGCGCATCTCCAGGCGGAGCCCGGTGCACTGCCGCCCTCGGGCGCCCCGCACCGGTTCCAGTCCAGCCGTTGGGAGGTGAGGGACGCGGGCAGGGCGGGCAGCGCGGGCTTCTTGTCCACTTCCTGGGACGGCCCGGCCGACGAGGGTGCGGCGCTGCCGCCCGGCTTGCCGTCCGGCTCCGGCCCCGTCCCCCCGCCGCAGCCCGTCAGCACCCCGGTGAGCAGGAGTGCGGCAGCGGCCAGTGCCCCTGCACGCGCATGGTGAGCCATGGTGTGGGTCCCTCCCCTGTGCCCCTGCGTGCGGCACGCAGGAGCGGCCTCTCGTTCGGATCCGTCCGGGCTCGCCCGATCCGCCACCGCGATCCGGCCCGATCCGAACGAAAGCCCCTAGCGGCAGACCGTACCGGCAGCGGGGACCTTGCCGTCCAGCAGATAGCCGCCCACCTCCTTCTGCACACAGGCGTTGCCGCTGTTGTACGCGCCGTGCCCCTGGCCCTTGTAGGTCATCTGCACCCCGACGCCCTTGCCCAGCGCCTCGGCCATCGCCTTCGCGCCCGTGTACGGCGTAGCCGGGTCACCCGTGTTGCCGATGACCAGAACGGGGGGCGCGCCGTGTGCGCTGACGTCCGGGGTGATCCAGGCGCCCGGCACCGGCCAGCCGGTGCACTGCATCAGCCCCCAGCCCATGTAGTCACCGAAGATCCGCGACAGCTTCCGGAACTCCGGGAGCAGGGACCTCGTCCGGTCGAGGGAGAACCGCTGCTTGGAGTCGACACAGTTGACGGCCGTGTTGGCGGCAGTCGAGTTGTCGTAGTGGCCGTTCTCGGAACGGCCGTTCAGCGAGTCGGCGAGGGCGAGGAGGAGCGCGCCGCTCCCGCCGTCCGCCTCGTCGATGCCCTGCTCCAGCAGCGGCCAGGTCTCCTTGGAGTAGAGCGCGGCCGCGATACCGGTGATCGCCAGGGTCTGGGTCAGCTTCCGGGAACCGAGCCCCTGGATCGGCTGCTTCTCCAACCGGCCCAGGAGTTCGGCGATCCCCTGCTCGATCTCCTTCGTGGTGGTACCGGGGAGCGGGCAGGCGTCGCCGCGGTCCGCGCAGTCCTTGGTGAAGTTGTCCAGCGCCAGCTGGAAGCCCTTCGTCTGGCCGATGGACGACTGCTGGTAGTCCTCGGTGGGGTCGACGACCCCGTCCAGCACCGCCCTGCCGATGTTCTTCGGGAACAAGTGGGCGTAGACGCCACCCAGTTCGGTGCCGTACGAGATGCCGAAGTAGTGCAGCTTGTCGTCACCGAGCACCTGGCGCATCAGATCCATGTCGCGGGCGGCGTCGGTGGTGCCCACGAAGGGGAGTTCGGCGCCGGAGTTCTTCTTACAGGCCGCCACGAACTTCTTCTGCTCGGCGACCAGCACCTTCTCCTCCGCGGCGTCGTCCGGAGTGCCGTCGGTCTCGAAACGTGCGTCGAGCTGCTTGTCGTCCATGCACTTCACGCCCGCGCTGCGACCGACGCCGCGCGGGTCGAAACTCACCAGGTCGTAACGGGTGCGGAGCTTCTCGTAGGAGTTGCCGAACGCGGGCAGCGTGGAGACGCCGGAGGCGCCCGGCCCGCCGAAGTTGAAGATCAGCGAGCCGATCCGCTTGCTCCGGTCCTTGGCCCTGGCGCGGATGAGCTCCAGCGAGATCGTCTCGCCGTCCGGCTTCGCGTAGTCGAGCGGCACCTTCATGAAGGTGCACTCCCAGGGGGTACCGCCGGGGGCCGGTGAAGGGGGAGCGGTCCTGGCGGGTCCGCCCCGCCCCGCGGACGCGCCGCCGGGCAGCGGTGAAGGGGGAGCGGTGCCCCCGCCCTGAGCCGCGGACGGGGCGGGGCACAGCTTCCACGTCAGTTTCTGGGCGGCCAGCGCAGCCGGGACGGACGCGTCGGCGGCGTTGGCCGCGTGCGGAAAGTTCTGCGTACGGTCCGTGCCGGCGGACGCGTCTCCACCACTGCCCGAACAGGCGGTGAGCGGCAGCAGCATGGTGGCGGTGGCGGCGAGGGCCGCGGCGCGCAGGGCAGGGGAGGTCCTCATCGCCCCATCGTGCGACGGGGCGTGGGGCGCCGCACGGGACACCGGTCCAAGCGGGTGGCACCCACCGCAGGCAGGAGCTAGAGGGCGCCCCTGCGGGTGAGGTGGTTGAAGCAGATCCACCCCGGCAGGACCGGCAGCCACAGGGTCATCAGCCGGAACAGCAGCACGGCGGGCGCCGCGACCTCCTTGGGCAGGCCGACGGCGATCAGTCCCAGCGTCAGCGCACCCTCGACCGCGCCCATGCCGCCCGGCGTCGGCGCCGCCGACCCCAGTGCGTTTCCGGCGAGGAAGACCACCGCGATGCTCGCGTAGCTGAGCTGCGGCACGTCGGGGCCGCTGAACGCCCGGATCGACGCGTCCAGGCACATCACGAACAGACCGGTGAGCAGCAGCATGCCGCCGATGCCGGTGAGCAGCTTCTGCGGCCGCTGCACGACGTCGAGCATGCGCGGTACGACTCCGGCGAACAGCGACCGGACCCGCGTCACCACGAACTTCCGCAGGAACGGGATCGCGGTCACCACCAGCACCAGCACCGCGACCGTCAGCAGACCGGCGATCACCGTCCTCGACGGGGTGAGGGAGGAGGGGGTCTTCTCGGTGCCGGTCAGATAGCCGAACGCACCCAGCAGCAGGATGTGGCAGCCGAGCCCGAACAGCTGTGAGGCGCCGACACTCGCGACGGCGAGCCCGGGACGCACCCCCGAACGCTGCAGGAATCGCGTGTTCAGCGCGACACCGCCGACCGCCGGCGGGGCGACGATCTTCACGAACGAGCCGGCCACCTGCGCCAGCACGGTCTTGCCGAACGCCACCCGCTCCGGCACGAACCCCAGCAGACTCATCGCGGCCGCGATGTAGCTGAGCGCCGAGAACCCGAGCGCCGCCGCCACCCAGCCCCACTCCGCCTGCTCGACGACCGCACCGAAGTCCGCCTCCGTGACCTGTGAGATCAGGAAGTACGCGGCGATCGCACCGGCGATGAAGCTGAGCAGGGTCCGCGGCTTGATCCGTTCCAGCCGCACCGGCTCGACGGGCGCCTGCGGGCGGATCAGCAGCACCTGGCGGCGGATCTGGGTGAGCAGGTCCTCCTCGCGGGCCTCGTCCAGGGCATCGTCTATGGCGCGCTTCTCGGCCCGTTTCTCCGCCTGCTTCTCGTTGCGGAGTGCCTTACGGTCGGCGGGCGCCTTGTCCGCCTGGTGTTCCTGGGCCTTGGCGAGTTTCGCCGCGTCCGACGCCGCGAGCACCGCCTCGCGTTCGCGCTGCGAGCGCTCCCGGGCCAGTCGGCGCAGCGCCGCCCGGGTGGAGCGGCTGAGGGCGATCGGCTGGAGCAGCGGCAGGCAGTCCGCGACCGCGTCCGGGCCGAGCACCTCCAGCGCCGCAGCGACGGCGCGCTCGGCGCCCACCCGCAGACCGGTCGTGGCGAGCAGCTGCGCGATGTCCATCCGCAGCACCAGATCACCGGCGGCGATCTCGCCGCCGCGCAGATCGGTGACGAACACCGTGCCGGAATCGCCCACCAGCATCGCGTCCCCGGTGAGCCTGCGGTGCGCGATCCGGCGCGACTGGAGCGCCTTCACCTGGCGCCAGGCGCCGCGCACCACGTCGTCGGTGATCTCCGCGTCCTCCAGCGCGTCGAGGGAGCGTCCCCCGATGTGCTCGTACACCAGCATCACGGCGTCCGGGCCGAGTTCCGAGGTCGCGATCAGTCTGGGGGCGGCGGCACCGGCCGCGATCGCCGCGTACGCGAGCAGCGCCTCCTGCTCCAGGGCCTGGCGCAGCGACTGGATGGACCGGCGCTGGGTGAAGGCGCGCAGGGTGAGCCTGCGCCACACCCGGTAGAAGAAGCCCTGGGCCTGCTGTTCACGGTCGACGACCGTCACATCCAGCGGTGGGCCGTCCTCCAGGGAGACCAGATAGCGGCGGCCCCGGTCGCTCGGGTCACCGGAGTCGGGGGTGTCCTCGGCGCGCATCGCGGTGACCGGGCGGAATCCGACATGGCGCAGACCGGCCATCAGATGCTGACCGGTCGGCCGGACGTTCGGCGAGCCGACCGTGTACAGCGTGCCGTACGCCACGGACCAGCCGATCAGCACGGTGAGTACGATCGAGAACGGCGTCGTGTAGCCGCCGACGAGCATGGCGAAGGCGTCCAGCAGCAGGACCACCCACAGCACGACCCGCCAGCGCGGGCGTCTCGCCATCCCGACCGCGGTCATGTAGGCGATCACGGGTGCGAGGTAGCCGTGCACCGGATCGGTGAGCGCGTCACCGGGCTGCGGCTGGGTAAGGGCGTCCTGAATGGTGCCGGAGGCGGACTTGGCGACCCAGAGGTCGGTGGCGAGCGTCACCCCGTGCGCGAGGACCGCGGCGAGGACGCCGTCCGCGATCCGCAGCCCGTCGCGCTTGATCAGCCGCTCGATGGCGAAGGCGACGGGGACGAGCAGCACGGCGATGCTGGAGACCAGACCGGCGAGCTTGATCAGGAGGTCGGGTGCCTGGTCCGTGCCCTTGTTGATGTCGTTCTCGAGGCCGGTGGTCGTGCCGTGGGCGAAGGCGGCGACGGAGAGCAGGACGGCGATCGCCAGCACGCCGACGAGCAGCCGCATGAGGTCGGAGGGCCGGTGCACACGGGCGGGCAGCAGCGGCTCGTCACCGGAGACGCGGTCGGCCTGCTCGGCCGCCGCGACGGTCGAGAGGGTGGAGCCGGCCGGATGCCGCGGGGCGGCCCCGTGCTCCGGCCCCTGCTTCTGCTCGCTCCCATGCTCCGATGCCGGGTCCTGCCCCTTTTCCGGGCGAGGCTCGGCATCAGAGGCGTCCGCCGCCTTCGGTGGCTGCACGCCCTGCTCCTTCGTCGCCTCTGAATGGTCTTGGTCTTCTCGTATCACCGGTCACCGCCCGCATGATGGTGGCACGGTCCGGAGACAGAGGGGGGCATCAGGGTGCATTGCACGGTTGCGCGATGCGCAAGATACGCTCCTTTGCTGTCCCGCGCACACTCCGTGAGCGCACGGACACGGAACGGCCTGCCCCGGTCCCGGCCCGGCTGTCGGTGGCATGCGGCACCATGGACCGGATGAACGAACACCGGACGAGTGGCGACGGGCCGACGGGCGACCGGCCGTCCGGCGCATTGCCGGACCACGACGCGCTGCCGGAGTACGCGGAGCGCGTACTCGATGTGACCGACCTGATCCCGCCCGGTCGCGTCATGACGTACGGCGACGTCGCCGAGTGGCTGGGCGAAGGCGGCCCGCGACAGGTCGGCCGGGTCATGGCGCTGTACGGCGCGGCGGTGCCGTGGTGGCGCGTGGTGCGCGCCGACGGAGCCCTGCTGCCCGGCCACGAACTGCGGGCGCTCGACCACTACCGCGAGGAGAGCACCCCGCTGCGCGAGGCGTCGCGCAGCGCGGACGGCCATCTGCCGCGCCTGGACATGAAGCGCGCACGGTGGGACGGCGTGACCGGCGGGGACCGGGCCGGATTCGGGTCTGCTCACACCTGACAGCTTCCGTCATACGGACCGATGGCGGGTGAGCCGGGCTCGTACGGTGTGCGAGAAGCGCGGTGCGGATCGACGCGCGACGCGGAACGTGACGATCGCCGCAGCGGACCCGCCGACGTCCGCGCCCTCGCTGGCGTAGCGTCGACAGTTCGCGGTACGCACCCCCGCCCCCTCACCACCAGCACACCCACCAGGACCGGCGATCCACGTGAGCTCCTCCTCCTTCACCCGGCACAGTCCGCACCGTCAGGCACGGCAGCGGACCACGGGTGCGTACCGGCTGGTGCGCACCCGGCCGGGCTCCGTGGATCCCCCCCTGCTGGACGCAGCGCAACGCGCGGTGGTTGATCACCCCGGCGGCCCGCTGCTGGTCCTCGCGGGGCCCGGCACCGGCAAGACGACCACGCTCGTCGAGTCGGTCGCCGCCCGCGTCGCCCGGGGCGGCGACCCGGCCCGCATCCTGGTCCTCACCTTCAGCCGCAAGGCGGCGGTGGAGCTGCGGGACCGGATGGCGGCCCGGCTCGGCGCCGCCCGCGGTCCGCAGGCCACCACGTTCCACTCCTTCTGCTACGCCCTGGTCCGTGCCCACCAGGACGCCGACCTCTTCGCCGATCCGCTGCGGCTGCTCTCCGGCCCCGAGCAGGACGTCACGGTCCGCGAGCTCCTGGCCGGCCAGCTCGAACTGGAGCAGGAGGGGGCCGCGCACATCCGCTGGCCCGACGAACTGCGGGCCTGCCTGACCACGCGTGGCTTCGCCGACGAGGTACGCGCGGTGCTCGCCCGCAGCCGCGAGTTGGGACTCGGCCCGGACGCCCTCGCCGACTTCGCTCGCCGCACCGGCCGCCCGGACTGGGGCGCGGCCGCCGCGTTCCTCGCCGAGTACCTGGACGTGCTCGACGCGCAGGGAGTGCTCGACTACGCGGAGCTGGTCCACCGGGCGGTGCTCCTCGCCGAGCGGCCGGAGGTGGCCGCACTGCTGGCCGGGGCGTACGACGCGGTGTTCGTCGACGAGTACCAGGACACGGACCCGGCGCAGGTACGGCTGCTGCACGCGCTGGCCGGCAACCGCGGAAGTGCGCCGGGAGCGGGGGGCGGCCGCGACCTGATCGCGTTCGGTGACCCGGACCAGTCGATCTACGCCTTCCGGGGCGCCGATGTGAACGGCATCCTCGACTTCCCGGAGACGTTCCGCCGGGCGGACGGCGCCGCGGCCCCCGTCGGTGTCCTCACCACCTCGCGCCGTTCCGGCGCAGGGCTGCTGCAGGCGACCCGGCTGCTCACCCGCCGGATGCCGCTGACACGTCTGCCGTCGGCGAAGGTGCGCGCCCACCGGGAGCTCGCCGCGGTCCGCGAGGGCGGCCGGGTCGAGACGTACACCTACCCGACCGCCTCCACCGAGCTGGAGAACGTCGCCGACCTGCTGCGCCGCGCCCACCTGGAGGACGGCGTGCCGTGGAACGAGATGGCGGTGCTGGTGCGCGCCGGCGGCCGCACGATCCCCGCGGTGCGCCGCGCCCTCACCTCGGCGGGCGTCCCCCTGGAGGTCGACGGCGACGACCTCCCGCTGCGCCACGAACCGGCGGTGGCCCCGCTCCTGACGGCCCTGCGCGCAGTCGCCACGGCGGCGCTGCACCGCACGACGGCCGCGGAGCCTCCGGCCGCGGAGCCCCCGACCGCGGGTGACCCGGCGGCCGCCCGTGCGGACGACGCGCCGGCCGAGGCCGGCTCGGAGGAGGGCGCCGCCCCCGCCCCCTGGCTCGACACCGAGACGGCTCTCACCCTCCTCGCCTCTCCGCTCGGTTCCATGGACGCCGCCGATCTGCGGCGGCTCGGCCGGGCGCTGCGGGACGAGGAGCGGGCCGCGGGCAACCGTGTACCGGCGCCCTCCGGCGACCTGCTGGCCCGTGCGCTCGCCGAGCCCGAACGCCTCGTCGTGCACGACCCCGCGTACGCCCGCGGCGCCCAGCGCCTCGGTGCCCTGCTGCGCAGCGCCCGTGAGCTCCTCGAAGGCGGCGGCACCGCCGAGGAGGCCCTGTGGGAGCTGTGGGCCGGCACACCCTGGCCGGGACGGCTCGAACGGGCCGCGCTGCGCGGCGGGGCGGGCGGCCGCAACGCCGACCGGGACCTCGACGCCGTCTGCGCGCTCTTCGAGACCGCGGCCCGCGCCGAGGAACGCACCGGCGGCCGGGGCGCGCTGAACTTCCTCGAAGAGGTCGACGCGCAGGACATCGCCGCGGACACGCTCTCCAAGCGCGTCGCGCGCCGCGACGCCGTGCGCCTGATGACCGCGCACCGGTCCAAGGGGCTGGAGTGGCGGCTGGTGGTCGTCGCGGGTGTGCAGGAGGGCCTCTGGCCCGACCTGCGCCGGCGCGGCTCGCTGCTCGAAGCGGACCGGATCGGCCGCGACGGCCTCGCCGAACCGCTCACCCCGGGCGCCCTCCTCGCGGAGGAGCGCCGCCTCTTCTACGTGGCGGCGACCCGTGCCCGGGAACGGCTGATCGTCACCGCCGTGAAGGCCCCCGCCGACGACGGCGACCAGCCGTCCCGCTTCCTCGCCGAGCTCGGCGTCGAACCGCGCGATGTGACCGGCCGCCCGCGCCGCCCCCTCGCCGTCGCCTCGCTCGTCGCCGAACTGCGCGCCACCACCGTCGACCCCGACGCCTCCGACGCCCTGCGCGACGAAGCCGCCCGCCGGCTGGCCCGGCTGGCCGCGCTCACGGACGACGAGGGTCAGCCGCTCGTGCCGTCGGCCCATCCGTACCGCTGGTGGGGGCTGTACGAGCCGACCCGCTCGGCCGTTCCGCTCCGCGACCGGGACCACCCCGTGGCGCTGTCGGGCAGCGCGCTCGACCAGCTCGCCAACGTCTGCGCGCTGCAGTGGTTCCTCGGCCGCGAGGTGAAGGCCGACGCTCCGGCGACGGCCGCGCAGGGCTTCGGCAACGTGGTGCACGTACTCGCGGACGAAGTCGCCTCCGGCCGCACCCCCGCCGATCTGGCGGTCCTCATGGAGCGTCTCGACTCGGTCTGGGACGGGCTGGTCTTCGACGCCCCCTGGAAGTCGCAGCAGGAGAAGGACCAGGCGAGGGCGGCCCTCGAACGCTTCCTGCGCTGGCATGTGATGGACCGCACCGGCCGCACCCCAGCGGCGAGCGAGCACGACTTCGACGTGACGCTGGAGGCCGGGGAGTACGAGGTACGGATCCGCGGCTCCATGGACCGCGTCGAACAGGACGCCGAGGGCCGGGCGTACGTCGTCGACTTCAAGACCGGCAAGCAGGCCCCGACGAAGGACGAGGTGGCGCGCCACCCGCAGCTCGCCGTCTACCAGCTGGCCGTACGGGCGGGGGCGGTCGACGACGTCTTCGAGGGACACCGTCCCCTCTCCGGCGGCGCCGAACTCGTACAGCTGCGGCAGCCCGCACCGAAGAAGGAGGGCGGCGACGCCCTCCCCAAGGTGCAGGCCCAGGAGCCGCCCGCCACCGAGTGGGTCTCCGACCTGCTGGCCACGGCCGCCGGCCGGGTCCTGGACGAACGGTTCACCCCGTCGACCGGCCAGCACTGCACCCACTGCACCTTCCGGGCGTCCTGCAGCGCACAGCCGGAAGGCCGGCACGTCCTGGAATGAGAGCCGCCTGACCACGGACCCGGTCGGGCGTGAGGTACCCCCGCGGATCGGCGGGGAGCGCCATGGCCGCAGCCTCGCGGTCGGCGGGGTGGTTGTCCTCGCCGCCGAGGAATACGTCATACACCCGGGCGGGATGCGCCCCGGTCGTATCGGTCCTCCTCCTGATCCCGGCGGAGTCAGCGGCGGGTGCGTCGGTACTCATGTGACCCTCCTCGTAAGGCTGTTGGAGCGGTCACACGCGGTCGCCGGTGATCAGTCCTCAGCCTGGACCGGCCGGGCCCCGCGAACGAGGCACTCCCCGGACTCCTGCCGGCCCCCGCACGTTGTCGGTGTGCCCGGTTAGCCTCTATGAGGTGTCCCCACGTATCACCGATCCCGAGCAGCTCAAGGAGCTCCTCGGGATCCCCTTCACCCCGGAGCAGACGGCCTGCATCACGGCGCCGCCCGCCCCGCAGGTGATCGTGGCCGGAGCCGGTTCGGGGAAGACCACGGTGATGGCGGCACGCGTGGTGTGGCTGGTCGGGACCGGTCAGGTCGCCCCGGAGCAGGTCCTCGGGCTCACATTCACGAACAAGGCGGCGGGCGAACTCGCCGAACGCGTCCGCAAGGCCCTCGTTGCCGCCGGGGTCACCGACCCGGACGTCATCGACCCCGACAACCCGCCGGGCGAACCCAGCATCTCCACCTACCACGCCTTCGCCGGCCGGCTCCTCACCGAGCACGGGCTGCGGATAGGGCTCGAACCGACCACCCGCCTCCTCGCCGACGCCACCCGCTACCAGCTCGCGGCCCGCGTGCTGCGTGAGGCGCCCGGCCCGTACCCAGCCCTGACCAGGTCGTTCCCCACTCTGATCAGCGATCTGCTGGCGCTCGACGCCGAGCTGGCCGAGCATCTCGTCCGCCCCGAACGGCTCGCTGAGTACGACACCGAGCTTCTCCGTGCGCTGGAATCGGCCAAGCTCACCAACGCCGAGCTGCGCAAGATCCCCGAGACCGCCGAGGCCCGCCGCGAACTGCTCTCGCTGACCCGGCGCTACCGGGACGCCAAGCGCAGCCGCGACCTCCTCGACTTCGGCGACCAGATCGCGCTCTCCGCAGAGCTGGCCCTCACCCGCCCCGAGGTCGGCGCGATCCTGCGCGACGAGTTCCGGGTCGTCCTGCTCGACGAGTACCAGGACACCTCCGTCGCCCAGCGGCTGCTGCTCTCCGCGCTCTTCGGCAGCCGCCCCGACGGCACCGCGTCCGGGCACGCCGTCACCGCCGTCGGCGACCCCTGCCAGGCGATCTACGGGTGGCGCGGCGCCTCCGTCGCCAACCTCGACGACTTCCCGCGCCACTTCCCGCACGCCGACGGAACCCCCGCCGACCGCTACTCCCTCAGCGAGAACCGACGCAGCGGCGGACGCCTCCTGCACCTCGCCAACGGGCTCGCCGAGCCACTGCGCGCCATGCACGAGGGCGTCGAGGCGCTGCGCCCCGCCCCGGGCGCCGAGCGCGACGGCATCGTCCGCTGTGCCCTGCTCCGCACCCACGTCGAAGAGATCGGCTGGCTCGCGGACTCGATCGCCCATCTCGTACGGACCGGGAAGGCTCCCGGCGAGATCGCCGTCCTGTGCCGCACCGCAGGGGACTTTCCGGAGATCCAGGCGGCGCTCGTCGCCCGCGACATCCCGGTCGAGGTCGTCGGCCTCTCCGGGCTGCTGCACCTGCCCGAGGTCGCCGACCTCGTCGCGGTCTGCGAAGTCCTCCAGGACCCGGGTGCCAACGCCCCCCTGGTCCGGCTGCTCACCGGCCCCCGCTGGCGGATCGGCCCCCGCGACCTGGCCCTCCTCGGCCGCCGCGCCCGCCTCCTGGTCCACCGGGCCGCCCACGCCGACGACGACGTCGATCCCGACCGCCGTCTCGCCGAAGCGGTCGAGGGCACCGACCCGGCCGAGGTCGTCTCGCTCGCCGACGCCCTCGACACGTTCCTCGAGTCGGGCGGAGCCGAGGACGACGGGCTGCCGTTCTCCGCCGAGGCCCGCGTCCGCTTCGCCCGCCTCGCCACCGAGCTGCGCGAGCTGCGCCGCTCACTGGCCGACCCCCTCATGGACGTCCTGCACCGGGTCCTGTCCACCACCGGCCTCGAAGTCGAACTCTCCGCGTCGCCGCACGCCCTGGCCGCCCGCCGCCGCGAGACCCTCGCCAACTTCCTGGACGTGGCCGCCCGCTTCGCGGCCGTCGACGGCGAGGCCACGCTGCTGGCCTTCCTCGGCTTCCTGCGCACCGCCGCCCAGTACGAGAAGGGCCTGGACAACGCGCTGCCCGGCGGCGAGAACACCGTCAAGGTGCTCACCGCCCACAAGTCCAAGGGGCTGGAGTGGGACGTGGTCGCCGTGCCCGGTCTGGTGACCGGACAGTTCCCGAGCGGCCAGTCCCGCGATGCCTGGACCTCCCAGTCGAAGGTCCTCCCGCACGCGCTGCGCGGCGACGCCCCCACGCTGCCCGTCATCCACTCCTGGGACGCGAAGGGGCTCAAGGGCTTCAAGGAGGAGATGAAGGAGCACCAGCACACCGAGGAGCTCCGCCTCGGCTACGTCACCTTCACCCGGCCGCGCACCCTGCTGCTCGGCTCCGGCCACTGGTGGGGCCCGTCCCAGAAGAAGCCGCGCGGGCCGTCGGACTTCCTGCAGGCGCTGTACGAGCACTGTGCGGCCGGACACGGCGAGATCGAGGCATGGGCGGACCAGCCGGCCGAGGACGAGGAGAACCCGGCGCTGGACGCGGCGGCCGCCGAGCACGCCTGGCCGCTGCCGCTGGACGACACGGCGTTGGCCCGCCGCCGCGCCGCCGCGGACACGGTGCTGGCCCACCTGGAGACCCTGGCCGGGGCATCGGCGGCGGGCGCGGCGCCCGGGGCGTATCCCGTACCGGCGGGCGACTCCGCGGACGACGGCCTCTTCCGGGACGAGGAGCCGTACCCGGACGAGGAGCCGTACCCGGACGCCGAGCCCTGCTTCCCGGACGGGGAGCCGTATTTCGACGAGGAGCCTCATCCGGACGAGGCCGCGGACCGGGACCTCTGGCCGGACGGACCCTCCGTGGACCAGGGCACGCGACCGTCCCCCGAGGCCCCCGGAGCCCTGACGCCCCGCGCCCCCGCACCATCCGGCACCGCGCCCTTCCCGGCCCCGCACGTTCCCGCAGCCCGTACCCCGTCGCTGCTCACCCCCGAGGAGTCCCGCACCCTCGCCTCCTGGGACCGTGACCTCGACGCGCTCGCCGGTGAGCTGCGCCGGGCCCGCGCCACCGTCCGCGAGGTCCTGGTGCCGGCCTCGCTCTCCGCCACCCAGCTGCTGCGTCTGGCCGACGACCCGGACGGCTTCGCCCGGGAGCTGGCCCGCCCCATGCCCCGACCGCCCGCGCCCGCGGCCCGCCGCGGCACCCGCTTCCACGCCTGGGTCGAGGCCCGCTTCGAGGAACTGCCGCTGCCCATGCTCGGCCCCGACGAGCTCCCCGGAGCGGACGGGAGCGACGCCGACATCGCGGACGAGCGCGATCTCACCGCGCTCAAGGAGGCCTTCGAGCGCACCTCCTATGCGCGCCGCACCCCGTACCGCGTCGAGACGCCGTTCCAGATCACCCTCGCGGGCCGGGTGGTCCGGGGCCGGATCGACGCCGTGTACCGCACCGAGGGCGCGGACGGCGTCAGGTACGAGATCGTCGACTGGAAGACCACCCGCAACGTCCCCCACAGCTCGCGGGGCGTCCCGGCCGTGCCCACCGCCGACCCGCTGCAGCTGGCCGTCTACCGCCTCGCCTGGGCCGAGCTGCACGACGTACCACTCGAAGCGGTCACCACCACGTTCCTCTTCGTCCGCACCGGAGAAGCCGTCCACCCCACCGGCCTGCCGGGCCGGGCAGAACTGGAACGCATCCTGTTGGACGAGCCACCTTCCACAGGCCGATAGGCTCAAGAGCATGAGCGACACCCCGGACAGCGCCGTCCGTACGTACACCGAGCAGCACCGCGCAGCCTTCCTCGACGACCTCGCCGAGTGGCTGCGCATCCCCTCCGTATCCGCCCAGCCGGAGCACGACGGGGACGTACGGCGCAGCGCCGAGTGGCTGTCGGCCAAGCTCAAGGAGACCGGCTTCCCGGTCGCGGAGGTCTGGGAGACACCGGGCGCCCCCGCGGTCTTCGCCGAGTGGCCGTCCGAGGACCCGGACGCCCCGACCGTCCTCGTCTACGGACACCACGACGTGCAGCCCGCCGCCCGGGAGGACGGCTGGGACACCGGCCCGTTCGAGCCGGTGATCCGCGACGGCCGGATGTACGGTCGCGGCGCGGCCGACGACAAGGGCCAGGTGTTCTTCCACACCCTCGGTGTCCGGGCCCACCTCGCCACCACCGGGCGCGCCACCCCCGCCGTCCACCTCAAGCTCCTCGTCGAGGGCGAGGAGGAGTCCGGCTCCCCGCACTTCCGCGCCCTGGTCGAGGAGCAGTCGGCACGGCTCGCCGCCGACGCCGTGATCGTCTCCGACACCGGCATGTGGGACGAGTCGACGCCGACGGTCTGCACCGGCATGCGCGGCCTCGCGGAGTGCGAGATCGAGCTGTACGGCCCCGCCCAGGACATCCACTCCGGATCGTTCGGCGGCGCCGTCCCCAACCCGGCGACCGCCGTGGCCCGCCTCGTCGCCGCGCTGCACGACGCCGACGGACGGGTCGCGATCCCCGGTTTCTACGACGGCGTGACGGAGCTCACCGACGCCGAGCGCGCCCTCTTCGCCGAGCTCCCCTTCGACGAGGCGACCTGGCTGCGGACCGCCAAGTCGCAGGCCGCGACGGGCGAGGCCGGCTACTCCACGCTGGAACGCATCTGGGCCCGCCCCACCGCCGAGGTCAACGGCATCGGCGGCGGATACCAGGGCGCCGGAAGCAAGACCATCATTCCCTCCTCCGCCCTGGTGAAGATCAGCTTCCGGCTGGTCGCCGGACAGGACCCCGACCACGTCCGACAGGCCGTCACGGCCTGGGCACAGGCGCAGTTCCCGGCAGGTATCCGCCACCGGATCAGCTTCGCGCCGGCCACCCGCCCCTGCCTGACGCCGCTGGACCACCCCGCGCTGCGCGCCGTCGCCCGCGCCATGGGCCGGGCCTTCGGCCAGAAGATCCTCTTCACCCGTGAAGGAGGTTCGGGGCCCGCCGCCGACCTGCAGGACGTGCTCGGCGCACCCGTCCTCTTCCTGGGCATCTCCGTACCGTCCGACGGCTGGCACGCCCCCAACGAGAAGGTCGAACTGGACCTCCTGTTCAAGGGCGTGGAGACGACCGCCCACCTCTGGGGCGAACTCTCCGCCGCACTCCGCTGAATCCTCTGAACACCCGAACCGTCCCGGGGGAGTAGGAAGCACCTGTGAGCACCTTCCACAACGCCACGACCGGCCGTCCGATCGGCCTGACCGCACCCAGCGGCATCGACCGCGCCGCACACCACCGCCTCGACGAGGCCTGGCTCTCCGCCGCCTGGAGCCACCCGACCACCCGTGTCTTCGTGGTCTCCGGCGGCCAGGTGCTGATCGACGACACCGCCGACGGCGGCACGGAGATCGTCATGACGCCGGCCTTCGAGGCCCCGGTCACCGAGACCCACCGCTACTTCCTCGGCACCGACGAGGACGGGGTCAGTTACTTCGCGCTCCAGAAGGACTCACTGCCCGGCCGGATGGACCAGCCGGCCCGCCCGGCCGGGCTGCGCGAGGCCGGCCTGCTGCTCGGCGCCCGCGACGCCGGGCTGATGGTGCACGCGGTGGCGCTGGAGAACTGGCAGCGGCTGCACCGCTTCTGCTCCCGCTGCGGCGAGCGCACGGTCATCGCGGCGGCCGGTCACATCCGCCGCTGCCCGGCCTGCGGCGCCGAGCACTACCCGCGCACCGACCCGGCGGTGATCATGCTGGTCACGGACGACCAGGACCGCGCCCTGCTGGGCCGCCAGGTGCACTGGCCGGAGGGCCGCTTCTCGACCCTCGCGGGCTTCGTCGAGCCCGGGGAGTCGATCGAGCAGTCCGTCGCCCGCGAGGTGTTCGAGGAGGCGGGCGTCACGGTCGGCGAGGTCGAGTACGTCGCCAGCCAGCCCTGGCCGTTCCCGTCCAGTCTGATGCTCGGCTTCATGGCACGGGCGACCTCGTCCGAGATCGATGTGGACGGCGAGGAGATCGAGGAAGCCCGCTGGTTCTCCCGTGAGGAGCTGACCGCCGCATTCGAGTCGGGCGAGATCCTGCCGCCCTTCGGCATCTCGATCGCGGCCCGTCTGATCGAACTCTGGTACGGCAAGCCGCTTCCGAAGCCTGGCAGCGTCGGCTGACGCGCGGGAGTGCGGGCGACGGGCTGCGGGCGACGGAGGAGACGGGCACAGCTGGGCTCCGCCCACCGCGGTGACCGTCGTCCGGACGGAGCGCCGCCGGTGCGAGCCGGCAGGCGTCGAGTCACGGCGCTGCACCGACCAGGTGGACCCGTACCGAGGATCGGGCCGCCTGCGAGGCGATCCGGTCCGGCCGAGGACGGTCACTGCGGCAGCCCGGCAGCCCGGCAGCCCGGCGCTGCGGTACGGCCTGACGCCCCCCTGCCGGGTACGTGTCAGTACGTCGGGACGAAGCACATGGCGATGGCCGAGCCGCCGAGAATCACCGCTTGTGACACACCCGGAATCCATCGGCGGAAGGCCAGCAACGGGCCGGCGATCACCACGGCGCCGATGGAGAGCAGCAGGATGAAGTCGCGTTTCGCCTCGGTGCGCGTCGCTGGATCGGGATACTGCATGCCGGTGTGGATGCCGACGTCCCACATACCCGACCCGTACAGGACGAAGAGGACGGGCAGGACGAAGAGCTCACACACGAACAGGACGGTGGCTATCGCGTGGTCAGCCGTGCGCGAAGGTCGATCGATGCTGGTCATGTCGGATACGACCAGCCCACAGGCGCGGTGGTTGCGTCCGAACCGTGCGCTCTCGTGACCGCGCGAGTCGCCCCATGCCGCGGCGGCGCTCCCGGAATCGTCCGAGCCCACCGGCCGCCGAGCCCCTCGTCCCCGGCGTCGCCGTCTCCCGCGTCGCTCCAGGAACGGCGCCGCCCCCTCCGGTGACCTCGACCGGAGGGGGCGCAGCGCGGGGGAGCGTCAGACCGCGAGGGCCTGCTTCACCTGGGCCAGGCTCGGGTTCGTCATGACGATGTTCTCGCCACCGTGGGGAGGAACGACCAGAACCGTCGGGACGGTCTGGTTGCCGCCGTTGGCCTTCTCGACGAAGGCCGCGGACTCCGGGTCCTGCTCGATGTTGATCTCGTTGTACGCGATGCCCTCGCGGTCCATCTGGCCCTTGAGCCGACGGCAGTAGCCGCACCACGTGGTGCTGTACATCGTCACAGTGCCCGGCATGTTTTCGCGCTCCTCTGTCTCGTTCGTCTCATCACGGTTCGCGGAAAAAGCCGCTCATACGCATCCCCGCAGGGAGTGGAACGCACGTGACCTGGTCACCATTCCCGCCGCCACTCCCGCATCAGTACGACGGATGCGGTGCCCCTGTGGACAACTTCTGCGTCCGCCTCTCCCGACCTGGCAGCATGGCGGGGTGACATCAGCAACGCATTCCTCTCTTTTCCCGCAGGTCCCCGAGTCGGCGGACGCCGTGCTCGACGGGCTGGACCCCGAGCAGCGCGAGGTCGCCCTGGCCCTGCACGGCCCGGTGTGCGTGCTGGCCGGAGCCGGTACGGGCAAGACGCGGGCGATCACGCACCGCATCGCGTACGGCGTGCGTGCCGGGATACTTCAGCCGACCAGCGTGCTGGCCGTCACATTCACCAACCGCGCCGCGGGCGAGATGCGGGGCCGGTTGCGCCAGCTCGGTGCGGCCGGAGTGCAGGCGCGGACGTTCCACTCCGCAGCCCTGCGCCAGCTCCAGTACTTCTGGCCGAAAGCGGTCGGTGGCGATCTGCCGAGGCTGGTCGAGCGCAAGGTCCAATTGGTGGCCGAGGCGGCGACCCGCTGCCGCGTCAGGCTCGACCGCAACGAGCTGCGGGACGTCACCAGCGAGATCGAGTGGGCCAAGGTCACCCAGACGGTGCCCGCCGACTATCCGGCGGTGGTCGCCAAGACCCAACGCGACGCACCGCGCGACCCGGCCGAGATCTCCCAGATCTACGCGATGTACGAGCAGCTCAAGCGCGACCGCTCGGTGATCGACTTCGAGGACGTGCTGCTCCTCACCGTCGCCGTCCTCCAGGACCGGCACGACATCGCCGACCACGTCCGACGTCAGTACCAGCACTTCGTGGTGGACGAGTACCAGGACGTCAGCCCGCTCCAGCAGCGTCTCCTCGATCTCTGGCTGGGCGACCGGGACAGCCTGTGCGTCGTCGGGGACGCCAGCCAGACCATCTACTCCTTCACCGGCGCCACCCCCGACCACCTGCTCAACTTCCGCACCCGCCATCCGAACGCGACCGTGGTCAAACTGGTCAGGGACTACCGCTCGACGCCCCAGGTCGTCCACCTGGCGAACGGGCTGCTGGCCCAGGCCGGCGGTCGCGCCGCCGAGCACCGGCTCGAACTGGTCTCGCAGCGGGACAAGGGCCCCGAGCCGGTCCATACGGAGTACGGGGACGAGCCAGCCGAGGCCGAGGGCACCGCCCGCCGGATCCGTGACCTGATCGCCGCGGGTGTCCCGGCCGGCGAGATCGCGGTGCTCTACCGGGTCAACTCCCAGTCCGAGATCTACGAGCAGGCCCTGTCCGACGCCGGCGTGCCGTACCAGCTGCGCGGCGCGGAGCGTTTCTTCGAGCGTGCGGAGGTGCGCGAAGCGGGCGTCGCCCTGCGCGGTGCCGCCCGCGCCGGGGGCAACGACTCCCTGCTCGACGACGCGGAGGGGCTGCCGTCACAGGTGCGCGCGGTGCTCTCCACCAAGGGGTGGACCACTCAGCCGCCCGCGGGCTCCGGTGCGGTGCGCGACCGCTGGGAGTCCCTGGCCGCGCTGGTACGGCTGGCCGAGGACTTCGAACAGGCCAAGCCTGGGGCGACACTCTCCGACCTGGTGGCGGAGCTGGACGAGCGGGCCGCCGCCCAGCACGCCCCCGCGGTCCAGGGAGTCACGCTGGCCTCGCTGCACTCGGCGAAGGGCCTGGAGTGGGACGCCGTGTTCCTGGTCGGACTGACCGAGGGCATGATGCCGATCACGTACGCCAAGACCGACGAACAGATCGAGGAGGAGCGCCGTCTGCTGTATGTCGGCGTCACCCGGGCGCGCTTCCACCTCTCGCTGTCATGGTCGCTGTCGCGTTCGCCCGGCAGCCGTGGCGGACGGCGCCCGACCCGGTTCCTCAACGGGCTGCGCCCCGGCTCGGCGGCGCCCGGCGCGCGCGGCGCGGCCGGCGGAGGAGGAGGTGTCGAGCGCCCCACGGTGGCCAAGCGCAGGCAGCGCGGCCCTGCGCTCTGCCGGGTCTGCGGCAAGACACTCACCGACGCCGGCGAGATGAAGCTGATGCGCTGTGAGGACTGCCCCTCGGACATGGACGAGGCGCTGTACGAGCGGCTGCGCGACTGGCGTGCGGACCGGGCGAAGGAGATCGGACAGCCCGCCTACTGCGTGTTCACCGACAAGACGCTGATGGCGATCGCGGAGGCGGTGCCGGGCAGCGAGGGGGAACTCGCGGTGATCTCCGGGGTCGGTGTCCGGAAGATGGACCGGTTCGGCGCCGCCGTGCTGGCCATCTGCGCAGGTGAAGACCCGGTCGAGGGGCTGGAAGGAGACGACGGGCAGGTGTGAGGAAAACTCGTCGAAAAAATAGTTTGCGCCCGCCCCAGTCATCACCATAGGTTCTTAACCAAGGGAACAGCGACTTCTCTGAAGCCCTGACCCTGTGCTGTACTTATCCGAATACGCAGGACCGGCCTGGCCGGTCCACCGAGACGCCGAGAGGAGGCGATTGTCGTGATCAGCATCATCAAGTCCAACAAAATGACCGATCTCTCGGTCGTCTCCGCATGCTCGCTCGGCCTCGCCCGCTCCTCGGAATCCGCGCTTCGTGGCACCGGTCTGTCCGGCATTTCCGCCGCCGGCCCGCTGTCCCCGGCGAGCTTCCCCGTGCGGGAGCGCAATGAGCGACCGATCCAGGCACCGACGGCAGCAGTAGCGAAGGGACAGGCCAAGGCGGCCTATGCCTTTGCGGCAGTCGGTGCCGGAGCGGGACAGAAGACGACGCACCACCACATGCAGTGGGCCTTCCGTGGGCCTGAACCCTGGAGTGATCCAGCCTGATCCACCATCAGGCCGGCGCCTTCAGGGCCGCGGAACCCCACTCGGGATCCGCGGCCCTTTTGTTTTGTCCGAACGGACGACACAGCGAAAAGACGCCTCGGGACAAGCAGGACCCGGTACCAGCAGCCATCCGGCCGATCGGCCGGAACGAACAGACGAGGACACCACCACCGTGCAACTCGAAGCGCACGCCCCGTCAGTACCGCCTTCCGAAACGATCCCCCCGCCCGGCCTCACGGAGGACTCCACCTTGATCCCCCTCACTGCGCTCACCGCGCTCGACGACGCCATCGAGAACCTCGGCGTACCCGTCCCCTGCCGCTCCTACGACCCGGAGGTCTTCTTCGCCGAGTCGCCGGCCGATGTCGAGTACGCCAAGTCGCTCTGCCGCACCTGTCCGCTCGTCGAGGCCTGCCTCGCGGGTGCCCAGGAGCGCCGCGAGCCCTGGGGCGTCTGGGGTGGCGAGCTGTTCATCCAGGGCGTCGTCGTCGCTCGCAAGCGTCCGCGTGGCCGTCCGCGCAAGAACCCGGTCGCGGCGTGACCGCCGGCCTGGGGGTCACGGCCCCCAGAAAACTCACGCGTATCGGAACCATCGACCGTCCCCGGACCCACGACCCCCGAAATCAGGCACCAATGACCGTCCCCACGAACGAGCCCATCGGCTCCGCGACACCGAACGTCACAAACATCGGCGCGAACGACTCGCGTCAGAACAGGACCCGCGAAATGCAACTCATCCCAGAAGCCCTGGCTCGTGCTCATATGCACGACCGCCTGAGGGAAGCCGAGGCGGAACGCCGGGCCGTGCGCCTGGTCTCCGCCCGGCGGATGCAGCGCCGGGCGGAGCGCGCGTCGCTGCGCGCCCGCCGGGCACTGGCCATGGCGGTCATGCACTGACCAGGCCGACAACCGCAGCACCCGCTGCCGGGCAGCCGCTCTGCCCGGCAGCGATCAGTACCCCTTCCGCGGGGGCGGGGCGGACCGAGCCGCCCCCCCGGGGGGGGGTGGGGGGGGGCCCCCCCCCCCGGCGGCCGGGGTGTAAGGAACCGGTTGGCGTGGGGACAAAACAACCCCCCCCA
>NZ_JBHVWN010000044.1:0-67226 GCF_042882275.1 Streptomyces sp. NPDC058231
CCCCGGGGAGTATCCGGGGAGGCGGGCCGCGGGTGCGTCGGTCAGTAGGAGGAACCCGAGACGCCGAGCGCGCCCGTCGGGTGCCAGACCGTCTTGGTCTCCAGGAAGGCCGTCAGGCGTCGCGTGCCCGGGTCGGCCGACCAGTCCTCTCCGTCCACAGCCTGTGGACGAGCGGCGTCCTGTGCGTCCTTCCCGGGGTGGCGGGAGGCGGTGGACGGGCGCAGGACGCGCTTCAGGTTGTCCGCCGCCGCGATCTCCAGCTCCTTCGCCAGCTCGGCTCCGGCGCCCGTGAGGTCGATCGCGTTCACGTCCTGGTGGGCCGCGAGCGGGACGGCGAGCTCCGCCGTCCCTCCGGACAGGATGTTCACGACACCGCCGGGCAGGTCGGAGGTGGCCAGCACCTCGCCCAGCGACAGGGCCGGGAGCGGCGCGTCGGCGGAGGCGACGACGACCGCCGTGTTGCCGGTCGCGATCACCGGGGCGACGACCGACACCAGGCCGAGGAACGACGACTTGCCGGGCGCCAGGACCGCCACCACCCCGGTGGGCTCAGGGGTGGAGAGGTTGAAGAAGGGGCCCGCGACCGGGTTCGCCCCGCCGATGATCTGGCCGATCTTGTCGGTCCACCCCGCGTACCAGACCCAGCGGTCGATCGCCGCGTCCACGACGGCCGCCGCCTTGGACTTCGACAGCCCCTCCGCGTCGGCCACTTCGCGCACGAACTGGTCCCGGCGGCCCTCCAGCATCTCCGCGATGCGGTAGAGGATCTGGCCGCGGTTGTACGCCGTCGCGCCCGACCAGCCGCCGAACGCCTTGCGGGCGGCCACCACCGCGTCACGCGCGTCCTTGCGCGAGGACTGCGGGGCGTTCGCCAGCCACTTGCCCTTGGAGTCCGTCACCTCGTACACCCGGCCGCTCTCGGAACGGGGGAACTTGCCCCCGACGTACAGCTTGTAGGTCTTGAAGACAGTGAGTCGGTCACTGCGCTCGGCTGCAGTCATTTATCGCTCGCCCTCCGGGCTCGACGGGGCGAGGTACGCCTCCAGGCCGTGACGGCCGCCTTCGCGGCCGAAGCCCGACTCCTTGTAGCCGCCGAACGGCGAAGTCGGGTCGAACTTGTTGAACGTGTTGGCCCAGACGACGCCGGCCCGGAGCTTGTTCGCCACCGCGAGGATGCGGGAGCCCTTCTCCGTCCAGATCCCGGCCGACAGCCCGTACTGGCTGTTGTTGGCCTTGGCGACCGCCTCGTCCGGCGTACGGAACGACAGGACGGACAGCACCGGCCCGAAGATCTCGTCGCGGGCGATGGTGTGCGCCTGGGTGACGTTCGTGAACAGCGTCGGGGCGAACCAGTATCCGGAGGACGGGAGTTCGCAGGGGGCGGACCAGCGTTCGGCGCCCTCCGCCTCGCCCGTCCCGACCAGCGCGGTGATCCGCGAGAGCTGCTCCGCGGAGTTGATCGCACCGATGTCGGTGTTCTTGTCCAGCGGGTCGCCCAGGCGCAGCGTGGACAGCCGGCGCTTCAGGGAGTCCAGGAGTTCGTCCTGGATCGATTCCTGGACGAGCAGGCGCGAGCCCGCGCAGCAGACCTGGCCCTGGTTGAAGAAGATGCCGGTGACGATTCCCTCGACGGCCTGGTCGATGGGGGCGTCGTCGAAGACGATGTTGGCGCCCTTGCCGCCCAGCTCCAGGGTGACCTTCTTGTCCGTGCCCGCGATCTGCCGGGCGATGGCCTTGCCGACCGCGGTCGAGCCGGTGAAGGCGATCTTGTTGACGTCCGGGTGCTCGACCAGGGCCGCGCCCGTGTCCCCGTACCCGGTCAGAATGTTCACGACGCCCTTGGGCAGGCCCGCCTGGCGGCAGATGTCCGCGAAGAAGAGAGCGGACAGCGGGGTCGTCTCGGCGGGCTTGAGGACCACCGTGTTGCCGGTGGCGAGCGCCGGGGCGATCTTCCAGGCCAGCATCAGCAGCGGGAAGTTCCAGGGGATGATCTGGCCCGCGACGCCGAGCGGACGGGGGTCGGCGCCGTAGCCCGCGTGGTCGAGCTTGTCGGCCCAGCCCGCGTAGTAGAAGAAGTGCGCGGCGACCAGCGGGAGGTCCGCGTCGCGGGTCTCCCTGATCGGCTTGCCGTTGTCGAGGGTTTCGAGGACGGCGAGCTCGCGGGAGCGCTCCTGGATGATCCGGGCGATCCGGAAGAGGTACTTCGCGCGCTCGGAGCCGGGCAGCGCCGACCACTTCTCGAAGGCCTTGCGGGCCGCCTTCACGGCCCGGTCGACGTCTGCCGCTCCCGCCTGCGCGACCTCGGAGAGCACCTCCTCGGAAGAGGGGGAGACCGTCTTGAAGACCTTGCCGTCGGCCGCGTCGGTGAACTCGCCGTCGATGAACAGGCCGTACGAGGGCGCGATGTCGACGACGGAGCGGGACTCCGGAGCGGGTGCGTAGTCGAATACAGATGCCATGGTGATCAGTCCACCGTCACGTAGTCGGGGCCGGAGTAGCGGCCGGTGGCCAGCTTCTGGCGCTGCATCAGCAGGTCGTTGAGCAGGCTCGACGCGCCGAAGCGGAACCAGTGGTTGTCCAGCCAGTCCTCGCCGACGGTCTCGTTGACCAGGACGAGGAACTTGATCGCGTCCTTGGAGGTGCGGATGCCGCCGGCCGGCTTCACACCGATCTGCACGCCGGTCTGCTGCCGGAAGTCGCGCACGGCCTCCAGCATCAGCAGGGTGTTCGCGGGCGTGGCGTTGGTTCCGACCTTGCCGGTCGACGTCTTGATGAAGTCCGCGCCCGCCAGCATTCCGAGCCAGGAGGCGCGACGGATGTTGTCGTACGTGGAGAGCTCACCGGTCTCGAAGATGACCTTGAGGCGGGCGTCGGTGCCGTCGGCACGGGCGCACTCCGCCTTCACGGCGAGGATCTCCTCGTACACCTTGAGGTAGCGGCCGGAGAGGAAGGCGCCCCGGTCGATCACCATGTCGATCTCGTCGGCCCCGGCGGTCACGGCGTCGCGGACGTCGGCGAGCTTCACGTCGAGCGCGGCACGGCCGGCCGGGAAGGCCGTCGCGACGGACGCCACCTTCACACCGGAACCGGCGAGAGCGGCGGCGGCGGTCGCCGCCATGTCGGGATAGACGCAGACCGCGGCGGTGCGCGGGGTCGTGCGGTCGGTCGGGTCGGGATGGACGGCCTTGGCGGCCAGAGCCCGGACCTTGCCCGGGGTGTCCGCGCCTTCCAGCGTCGTCAGGTCGATCATCGAGATGGCGAGGTCGATGGCGTACGCCTTGGCCGTCGTCTTGATCGAACGGGTTCCGAGGGACGCGGCGCGCGCTTCGAGGCCGACGGCGTCGACGCCGGGCAGCCCGTGCAGGAAGCGGCGCAGCGCACTGTCGGACGCGGTGGCGTCGGAGAATGCGGGTGCAGTGGTGGGCATGGTCACCAGAGGAGCATATCTACGCGCGTAGCGGCCTGTACAGGGGGAGGGGGTGTACGAGTCCGGGGCGGTCACCTCCGCGGGGCTTGCGTACGTCAGGCACAATCGGCGCATGACGAGCCCCACGCCCTCCGCCGAGCCGCCCTACGCCGACCGCACCTTCCGGTCGCCCGCCGGTGTGGTGAGCGGTGCCCTGCTGCTCCTGCTGGTGGTCTGGATCGGCGGGGACGCGCTGATCCGGGGTGAGGGACGGACGCAGTGGCTGGCGCTGGCCGGGCTGCTCACGCTCGTGCCACTGATCGTCGCGTTCACGCTGAGGCCGCTCGTGGCGGCGAACAGCTGGCAGATCCGGATCCGCAACCCGTTCCGGACGATCACGGCGCAGTGGCCCGTCGTCGCGCTCGTGCGCGCCGGGTTCTCCAGCGAGCTGTTCACCCAGGACGGCACCAAGTACCAGCTGTGGGCGGTGCCGGTGTCGCTGCGTCAGCGGAAGAGGGTGTCGCGGCAGCAGATGCGGCGGGCGAGCGACGATCCGTTCACCCGGACGTCGGTGCATGCGGATGTGCGCGACACGAAGGCGCGGACCGCCACCGCGGACCAGGCGGTGGCGGATCTGCAGGAGATGGCCGAGCGGGGCGGCGGCGGCTCCGCCGGTACGGCGGCCGACGGCGCGGTCGTGGTGCGGTGGGCGTACGAGATCATCGCGCCCGCGGTGGTGGGGGCCGTACTGCTCGTGGTGCTGCTGGCGATGGGCTGAGGTCTGCCCCCGTCATCCCCGGCGGGGCGCGCGACGACAGCCGCGGCGCCCCGCCGCGCGGGAGCGGCGTCGCTCAGATGCCGGCGGCCGCCGACAGGTCCCGCTTGATTCCCGCCAGCAGCTCGGCGCCCTTCGCCCGCGCGGCGGGCAGTCCGTCCGCCGGACCGACCGGCACCACGACCTCCAGGTAGCACTTCAGCTTCGGCTCGGTTCCGCTCGGACGGACGATCACCCGGGCGCCACGCAGCTGGTAGCGGAGCCCGTCGGTGGGCGGCAGCTGCTCCGTACCCTCCGAGAGGTCTTCGGCGGAGGTGACGGCGAGGCCCGCGAGCGCGGCCGGCGGGTTCTCGCGCAGCCGCCGCATGGCGTCCGCGATGACCGACAGGTCCTCGACCCGGACCGACAGCTGGTCGGTGGCGTGCAGTCCGTGCTCGACCGCGATGTCGTCGAGGAGGTCGAGGAGCGTGCGCTTCTGCTCCTTGAGCACGGAGGCCAGCTCGGCGACGAGCAGGGCGGCCGTGATGCCGTCCTTGTCCCGTACGCCGTCCGGGTCGACGCAGTAGCCGAGCGCCTCCTCGTACCCGTACCGCAGGCCCTCGACGCGGGCGATCCACTTGAAGCCGGTCAGCGTCTCCTCGTATCCGTTCCCCGCCTTCTCGGCGATCCGGCCGAGCAGCGACGAGGACACGATCGACTCCGCGAAGACGCCGGCGGCGCCGCGGGTGACCAGATGGGCGGCGAGCAGCGCGCCGACCTCGTCGCCGCGCAGCATCCGCCAGCCGCCGTCGGCGGACGCGTCCGGGACGGCGACGGCGCAGCGGTCGGCGTCCGGGTCGTTGGCGATGACGAGGTCCGGGTTCGCGCGACGGGCGGTGGCGAAGGCGAGATCCATCGCACCGGGCTCTTCCGGGTTGGGGAAGGCGACGGTGGGGAACGCCGGGTCCGGCTCGGCCTGCTCGGCGACGAGCACCGGCTCCGGGAACCCGGCGCGGGCGAAGGCCGCCGTCAGCACCGAGGTGCCGACGCCGTGCAGGGCGGTGTACACGACCTGCGCGGTACGCGGGGACCCGGCGTCGAGCACTGCGTCCGTACGCGCCAGATAGGCGTCCAGGACCTCGTCACCGAGGATCTCCCAGCCGCTCCCGGGGCGGTCCACGCCGGCCAGCGGGCCGACCGCGGCGATCGCGGCGGCGATCTCGCCGTCCGCCGGGGGGACGATCTGCGAGCCGTCGCCGAGATAGACCTTGTAGCCGTTGTCGCGCGGCGGATTGTGGCTCGCGGTCACCTCGACGCCGGCGACGGCGCCCAGGTGCCGGATGGCGTACGCGAGGACGGGAGTCGGGAGCGGGCGGGGGAGGACCGCCGCCCGGAGACCGGCGCCCGTCATCACGCTCGCGGTGTCACGCGCGAAATCGGCGGACTTGTAGCGGGCGTCGTACCCGATGACGACCAGGCCGCCGGCCTGTCCCTGCGCCTTCAGATGGGCGGCGAGCCCGGCCGCGGCACGGATGACGACCGATCGGTTCATCCGCATCGGCCCGGCCCCCAGTTCACCGCGGAGCCCGGCGGTACCGAACTGCAGCGTGCCGGCGAACCGTGCGGCGAGCGCGTCGAGGTCCTGGGCGTCGATGAGGCCGGCGAGCTCGTCGCGGGTCTCCGGGTCGGGGTCCTCGGCGAGCCAGGTCCTGGCCTGCGTGATGAGGTCCTGCTGCACGGCGTCCGCCTTTCTGCGGGGTGAGATGTTTTCCGGGCGCGGGTGGGCGGTTCCGCCGCGCGAGGGCTGTTCCCCCGCCCGTCCCTCCGCCAAACCGGGGTCGGGCCGCGGTCCCGGTTTGGCCGCCGGTCGGGCCGGAAACGGACGGAGGGCGGCCCGGGGACGGCGGACCGGCAGCCCCCGGATCCGGTCTTCCCCGGTTCCTGGGACCGGCGGGTCCCGAGGAGCGGAAGGACGACGGGGCGGTCGGGTCCGGTTCCGCTGAGGACGGCGCGGGGCGCCGCCCACCGAGGGCGCGAGCCCCGGTCAGATGCGGTCGAGCACCCGTGCCAGCAGCGACCCCATCCGGGTCGCCGAGTCCCGGCCGGCCTGGAGGACCTCTTCGTGGTTCAGCGGCTCGCCGCTCAGACCGGCCGCCAGGTTCGTGACGAGCGAGATGCCGAGCACCTCCGCGCCCGCCTCCCGCGCCGCGATCGCCTCCAGCACCGTGGACATGCCGACCAGGTCGCCGCCCATCACGCGGACCATGTTGATCTCGGCCGGAGTCTCGTAGTGCGGGCCGGGGAACTGCACGTAGACGCCCTCTTCGAGGGTCTCGTCGACCTCCTTGCACAGCGCGCGCAGCCGCGGCGAGTACAGGTCCGTCAGGTCGACGAAGTTGGCGCCGACGATCGGGGACGCCGCGGTCAGGTTGATGTGGTCGCTGATCAGGACCGGCTGTCCGGGGCGCATGCCGTCGCGCAGACCGCCGCAGCCGTTCGTCAGCACGACGGTCTTGCAGCCCGCGGCGACCGCGGTACGGACCCCGTGCGCGACGGCGGCGACGCCGCGGCCCTCGTAGAAGTGCGTGCGGCCGAGGAAGACCAGGGCACGCTTCTCACCGATCCGGTACGAGCGGACCGTGCCGCCGTGGCCCTGGACCGCGGGCGCCGGGAAGCCGGGCAGCTCGGTCACCGGGAACTCGGCCTCCGGCGTGCCGAGCGCGTCGCCCGCAGGTGCCCAGCCGGACCCCATCACGAGCGCGACGTCGTGGGTCTCGGCGCCGGTCAGCTCGCGCAGACGGGCGGCGGCGTCGGCAGCGGCGGCGTGCGGGTCGCCCTGGATGTTGTCCGGAATAACAGATGCGTTCACGCGGATGAGCGTAGCCGGTGATTCCCTACGCGCGTAGATGCCCCTGCGCACAGTCTCCGCGCCCGTCCTCGTACGTTCATACGAAAGCCGGCCGGGTGCGGGCTCAGCAGGGGCGCTTGCGCAGCTCCATCACGTAGTCGTGGGGCGCGCCCGCCGACTCGGCGGCGTCCGCGATCTCGCCCAGGTAGCGGGCGGACGGAAGACCGCCCTCGTACCCGTTCAGCACGTACATCCAGGCCGGCTCCTCGCCGTCCAGGGTGTGCACCCGCACCCGCATCCGCCGGTAGATGTCGAGGCCGACACCCTCCCACCGGTCCATGGAGTCCTCGTCCATCGGCGCCAGGTCGTACAGCGCCACGAAGACCTGCGAGCGGGGCGCCTCGACCACGGTGGCCAGCGCGCCTTCCCAGCCCAGCTGCTCCCCGCCGAAGGTCAGCCGCCAGCCGTTGAGCCAGCCGGTGCCGCGCAGCGGGGAATGCGGTGCGCGGCGCGTCATCAGCCGCGCGTCGAGGTTGCCGGCGTACGCGGCGTAGAGCGACATGGAACCGAGGGTACGGGAGGTGACCCGGAGAGCGGCGATTCCTGTGAGGAAGTCCCCGGTGACGGCGTCGCCGGGACCCCCGCCGAGAGGCCCTGTCGCCTGCCCGGCTCCCGTATGGAGGGCCCCGGGGCGAAGCATCTTGGCGCGTGCGGGACAATGGAGTACGTACTGCATACCCCCGGGGCGATCCCCCGGACCCCCGGCCGGGGCGGCAGACGGCCGCGGGATGACATACGCGAGGCGGACTTTTCGTGACCCGGATCGTGATCATCGGCGGCGGACCCGGCGGGTACGAGGCGGCATTGGTGGGCGCCCAGCTCGGCGCGGAGGTGACCGTCGTCGACTGCGACGGCCTCGGCGGCGCCTCGGTACTCACCGACTGCGTGCCCTCGAAGACCCTGATCGCGACGGCAGAGGTGATGACCACCTTCGACTCTTCGTACGAGGAGTTGGGCATCATCGTCGCCGACGACACGCCGCACATCGAGCAGGCGGCGCGGGTCGTCGGCGTCGATCTCGGCAAGGTCAACCGGCGGGTGAAGCGCCTGGCGCTCGCCCAGTCCCACGACATCACCGCATCCGTCACCCGCGCGGGCGCCCGGGTGATGCGCGGCCGCGGCCGTCTGGAGGGCCTGCAGGCCGCCGACGGCTCCCGCAAGGTCGTGGTGACCGCGGCCGACGGTTCGGAGGAGACGCTCACCGCAGACGCCGTGCTGATCGCGACCGGCGGCCACCCCCGGGAGATCCCGGACGCGCTCCCCGACGGGGAACGCATCCTGAACTGGACCCAGGTGTACGACCTGGACGAGCTCCCCGAGGAGCTCATCGTGGTCGGCTCCGGGGTCACCGGTGCCGAGTTCGCCGGCGCCTATCAGGCGCTCGGCTCGCGCGTCACCCTGGTCTCGTCCCGTGACCGGGTGCTGCCGGGCGAGGACCCGGACGCGGCCGCCGTGCTGGAGGACGTCTTCCGGCGACGCGGCATGAACGTCATGGCGCGCTCGCGCGCGCAGGCGGCGAAGCGGGTCGGGGACCGGGTCGAGGTCACGCTCGCCGACGGCCGTGTGATCACCGGCTCGCACTGCCTGATGGCGGTCGGCGCGATCCCGAACAGCGCGGGCATGGGCCTGGAGGAGGCCGGGGTCCGGCTCAAGGAGTCCGGCCACATCTGGACCGACAAGGTCTCCCGCACCAGCGCCCCCGGCGTGTACGCGGCCGGTGACGTCACCGGTATCTTCGCGCTCGCCTCGGTCGCCGCGATGCAGGGGCGGATCGCGATGTACCACTTCCTCGGTGACGCGGTGGCCCCGCTGAACCTCAAGACGGTCTCCTCGAACGTCTTCACCGACCCCGAGATCGCCACCGTCGGCTACACGCAGGCCGACGTCGACTCGGGCGCCATCGACGCACGCGTGGTGAAGCTTCCGCTGCTGCGCAACCCGCGCGCGAAGATGCAGGGCATCCGGGACGGCTTCGTCAAGATCCTCTGCCGCCCCGGCACCGGCATCGTGGTCGGCGGCTGCGTCGTCGCGCCGCGGGCCAGCGAGCTGATTCACCCGATCTCGATCGCGGTCGACAACAATCTGACGGTGGAACAGATCGCAAACGCTTTCACCGTGTACCCGTCCCTGTCGGGATCGATCGCCGAAGTGGCGCGTCAGTTGCACACCCGGAAGCGGGCCGGCGAGGCGTAGGAACCCGGCATTCCTCGGCAAAACCCCTGCAACTCGGGCGAGCCGTCAGTCGGTGCGTGATCAGTACGGAACAACAACGGGGCCGCCTATATCACTTGGCGGCCCCTTGTGTGTACAACTTCTGCAATTCGGCGCAAACTGCTGAAAACACTCGGGTGGTCACGTTACTGTCAGTTTTGTGTTCGCTGCAGAACGTCGTCAGTTGATCCTCGAAATGGTGCGTGCCAACGGGGCAGTATCGCTCCGTGAGCTCGCCCGCGTCGTCCAGACCTCCGAAGTGACCGTACGGCGGGACGTGCGGGCACTGGAGGCAGAAGGACTCCTCGACCGCCGGCACGGCGGTGCGGTCTTGCCGGGCGGTTTTACGCGGGAGTCCGGCTTTCCGCAGAAATCCCATCTCGCCACCGCGGAGAAGACGGCCATCGCCGACGTGGCCGCCGGTCTCGTCGAAGAGGGCGAGGCCATCGTGGTCGGAGCCGGTACGACCACGCAGGAGCTGGCCCGCCGGCTCGCGCGGATCCCCGGTCTGACCGTCGTCACCAACTCCCTGCTGGTCGCGCAGGCGTTGGCCCATGCCAACCGGGTGGAAGTGGTGATGACCGGCGGCACCCTGCGCGGCTCCAACTACGCCCTGGTGGGCAGTGGCGCGGAACAGTCGCTCCAGGGGCTGCGGGTGTCACGCGCGTTCCTGTCCGGAAGCGGACTCACCGCGGAACGGGGGCTGTCCACCTCCAACATGCTCTCGGCGAGCGTCGACCGTGCGCTGGTGCAGGCCGCCGCGGAGGTGGTGGTCCTCGCGGACCACACCAAACTCGGCTCCGACACCATGTTCCAGACGGTGCCGACGGACCTGATCACCCGTCTGGTGACGGACGAACCCCCGGCCCACGACGACCGTTCCGCCACCGAACTGCAGGCACTGGCGGACCAGGGCGTGCAGATCGCGGTGGCCGGTGCGGGGGTGGGCTCCGCCGGGGGCGAATCCGTCCCTTCGGGACGGCAGGCGCGGCGCGAGATGCCGCTGCCCGGACAGCGGCGCACGCACGGTGGCCCCGGGTCGCAACTGCGCAGCACGGCAGGGTCGTTGGCGGATCAGTCCCCGGGTGACCGGGCCCGGGTGGCGGACCTGCGTCGCCGCTGAGGGGCAGCCGGGAGCTGCCGAGGAGGCCGGCGGCAGCTGAGGTCTGACCCGTCGACACCCGTTGACCCGGTGGCTCGGCGGGCGCGGCGTCGGATGCGGTGCGCCGCAAGGCGGAAGAGCGTCCTCGTGCGAGGCGCTTCAGAGCGCTCCGGCGACGCGGTGAGGTGCCGCCCCGGCGCCGGGAGCGCCCGCCGGGGCGGGGCCCCGGGTGCCGCCCTCACGGGTCCGCGTCCCTCAGGCACGACGTACTCGGGAACGACCTCCTCAGGCACGACGTCATCAGGGGCGCCGGTCGGGTCGCCGCCGGGGCCGCGGTGCCTGCCACCACTCGCCCGGGCCCGGGCTCCGCCGAAGCGGGCGGATGCACCGCTCCCTCAGCCTGCCCCCGAGCGCGGGCCCTTCAGCCCTTGCAGGGTCAGCGTCAGCAGCCGTCCCGCCAACTCCGGATCCTCCGGCGCCTGCTCGGCCGCGAGCGCGATCGCATTCGTCAGCTGCATCAAGTCACCGATCGACACGTCCGCGCGCACCGTGCCGCCGTCCTGCGCCCGGGTGAGCAGCCGCGCCCCCGCCTCGCGGAGCGGCACATTGCAGTCGGACAGTGCTGAATTCTCGTCCCGCGAGGTCGACATGAGCGCCTGCGCGAGTCCGCGGTATTCGCCCGCATGAGTGATGATCGCGCCGAGCCACTCCACCAGGCCCTCACACGGACGGTCCGCCTCCGCCAGCTCCTGGGAGCGCGTGAGCAGTGAGGCGACGGCCTCCTGGAAGACCGCGTTCATCAGCGCGTGCCGGTTCGGGAAGTGCCGGTAGAGGGTGCCGATCCCCACGCCTGCCCGGCGCGCGATGTCCTCCAGCGACGCGTCGGTACCGTGTTCCGCGAACGCCGCACGGGCTTCGCCCAGCAGCCGGTCGTAGTTGCGGCGCGCGTCGGCGCGCATGGGCCGGACCGGCGTCTGTGCCGCGGTCGTCACCATTGCGCACTCCTCCGTCTTCCCGCCACGGGGTCAAGGATGCCATTGCGCGGGCGGAGGATGCCTCCAGCCGGCGTCCGCGGCGGAACCCCGGCCCCAACCCCTGGCCCCGATTCCCGGTTCCGGTCGCAGGCTCCGGCCGCCGCGGTACGCAGGAGGTGGTCGGCGTCCTCGGGTTCGGCCGGACGGCCGAGCTCAGCCAGGAGCCCGCAACGGCGAAGGCCCCCGCTCGGTCGTCGTACGACCTCGCAGGGGCCCCGGCCCGGGCGTGTGCCCGGATCAGTCCTTGATCTCGCAGATGACGGCGCCGGACGAGATCGAGCTGCCGACCTCGGCGGCGAGGCCCTTGACCGTGCCGGCGCGGTGCGCGTTGAGCGGCTGCTCCATCTTCATGGCCTCCAGGACGACGATCAGATCGCCCTCGTTGACCTGCTGGCCCTCCTCGACGGCGATCTTCACGATCGTTCCCTGCATCGGGGACGCGAGGGTGTCACCGGAGACGGCCGAACCGGTCTTCTTCGCCGCGCGGCGCTTGGGCCGGGCGCCTGCCGCGAGTCCGGTACGGGCCAGGCTCATGCCCAGCGACGACGGCAGGGAGACCTCGAGACGCTTGCCGCCGACCTCGACGACGACCGTCTCACGGCCGGTCTCCTCCTCCGCCTCGCCGGCGGCGGGGGCGGCGAAGGGCTTGATCTCGTTGACGAACTCGGTCTCGATCCAGCGGGTGTGGATCCGGAACGGGTCGCTGGTGAAGGCCGGGTCGGCGACGACGGCGCGGTGGAACGGGATCGCGGTCGCCATGCCCTCGACGTTGAACTCGGCCAGTGCGCGGGCGGCGCGCTGCAGTGCCTGCTCACGGGTGGCGCCGGTGACGATGAGCTTGGCGAGGAGGGAGTCCCAGGCCGGGCCGATGACCGAGCCGGACTCGACGCCCGCGTCCAGCCGGACGCCCGGTCCGGTCGGCGGGGCGAACGTCGTCACGGTGCCGGGGGCGGGCAGGAAGCCGCGGCCCGGGTCCTCGCCGTTGATCCGGAACTCGAACGAGTGCCCGCGTACGGCCGGGTCGTCGTAGCCGAGCTTCTCGCCGTCGGCGATCCGGAACATCTCACGGACCAGGTCGAGACCGGTGACCTCCTCGGTGACCGGGTGCTCGACCTGGAGGCGGGTGTTGACCTCCAGGAACGAGATGGTGCCGTCGGTGCCGACCAGGAACTCCACGGTGCCCGCACCGACGTACCCGGCCTCCTTCAGGATGGCCTTCGACGCCGCGTACAGCTCCGCGTTCTGCGCCTGCGAGAGGAACGGGGCGGGTGCCTCCTCGACCAGCTTCTGGTGGCGGCGCTGCAGCGAGCAGTCACGCGTGGAGACGACCACCACGTTGCCGTGGCTGTCGGCCAGGCACTGCGTCTCGACGTGCCGCGGCTTGTCGAGGTAGCGCTCGACGAAGCACTCGCCGCGCCCGAACGCCGCGACGGCCTCGCGGACCGCGGAGTCGTACAGCTCCGGGATCTCCTCCAGCGTGCGGGCGACCTTCAGCCCGCGGCCGCCACCGCCGAAGGCGGCCTTGATCGCGATGGGCAGCCCGTGCTCCTGCGCGAACGCGACGACCTCGGCGGAACCCGAGACCGGGTCCGGGGTGCCGGCGACCAGCGGGGCACCGGCGCGCTGCGCGATGTGCCGGGCGGCGACCTTGTCGCCGAGGTCCCGGATGGCCTGCGGCGGCGGGCCGATCCAGGTCAGCCCGGCGTCCAGCACGGCCTGGGCGAACTCGGCGTTCTCCGACAGGAAGCCGTAGCCCGGGTGGATGGCGTCCGCACCCGAGTCCTTGGCAGCCTGAAGCACCTTGGCCATGTCCAGGTAGCTGGCGGCCGGGGTGTCACCGCCCAGAGCGAATGCCTCGTCGGCCGCACGCACATGCAGAGCGTCCCGGTCCGGGTCGGCGTAGACGGCCACGCTCCCGATCCCGGCATCCCGGCATGCCCGAGCAACACGGACAGCAATTTCGCCACGGTTGGCGATGAGCACCTTGCGCACGATGGCTCCCTCCTTGAAACAAGCTGAGTTTAGGGACTACCGACACGGCCTTACGACCCGTCCCCATTGGTGAGCTTGCCCACACGGAGCGTGATTCGAGGCCCGCTCGAAGCGCGAAATCCCTTGTGGCACCACGGTACGCCGGGTTTCATGACCGCACAGTAGCCACGAGGTGTGGTCCAGGTCTCTGTTCGTACGAACGGCACTCGCCGGTATTTCTTTGTCGGGTCCCCACTAATGGGCGAGGATTTCTTTGCCCGACGCACTTGGGGCACGACAACACACGGTCGGTGAGAAGGGTGCGGTCCGTGTCGGGCGGGAATGGAGCCGGGCAGGACGGTCTGAACTCTTGTCCGAAGGATTACCCGTTAGTAGGGTCCGCGCTATCGCACGTACTGCAGGTAACAGGGGGTGAGCGCCATGGTGCGCAGACCGGTGGCTTTCGTGGCCGCGATCGTACTGTTCGTGGAAGCCGTGGGCATGGTGCTCGTCAACGGCCTCCTGGCGACGGTCGTCGACAACCAGCAGATGTCGGTCGCCGGACTCGACCCTTCCGCGATGTCCACGGGGGCGTGGGTGATGGGCGGCGTCGCCGGCGTCTACCTGCTGCTGTGCGGGCTCGTCCTGCTGCTGACCGGCGTCCGGGACCGGGCACCCGGCCGGGCCGGCCGGGCCGCCCTGATCAGCTGCGCCGTGGTGCACGGGGTGCTCGGCGCGCTGACGGTCGGCCTGATCGGCTGGGCCGCGTTCGCCTTCATGATGGTCGTGCTCGGACTGATCGTGCTGACGCTGGTGGCGTACGGAACCACGGGCGTCGGGAGCGGCGGCGAGCCGGACGGGAAGGGCGGCGTCGAGGACGGCGCCCCGGCACCCGCGTAAGCCGACCGGGCGGCTCAGACCCACAGGTCCGTCACGGAGAGCCCCAGTTCGCCCAGGAGCCGGCGCAGCAGCGGCAGCGACAGCCCGATGACGTTGCCGGGGTCGCCCTCGATGGAGTCGACGAACGGTGCCGACCGGCCGTCCAGGGTGAAGGCCCCCGCGACATGCAGCGGCTCGCCGGAGGCGACGTAGGCGGCGATCTCGGCGTCCGTCGGCTCACCGAACCGGACGACGGTGGACGCGGTCGCGGAAGCGGTGCGTCCGGTGGTCGTGTCGATCAGGCTGTGGCCGGTCTGCAGGATGCCCGCCCGGCCGCGCATGGACTTCCAGCGGGCGGTGGCCTCCTCGCTGTCGGCCGGTTTGCCGAGCGCCTCGCCGTCGAGTTCGAGGACCGAGTCGCAGCCGATGACCAGCGCGCCGGCGGCCTCGGGGCGGCCGGCCACGGCGGCGGCCTTGGCCTCGGCGAGGACGAGCGCCAGCTCGCCCGGGGTCGGTGCGGACAGCGCGTCCTCGTCCACACCGCTGACGATCACCTCGGGCGCGAACCCGGAATTGCGCAGCAGACCGAGGCGGGCGGGGGAGGCGGAGGCGAGCACGAGACGGCGCTGATCAGTCATACCGGCCATCGTAGAAGGGCCGGGAGCGCCGCAGAACCACGCGTGCGCGGCCTCAGCGCGTGCCCAGCACCAGCATCGCGGCCACCACGGCGAACGCCAGCACCAGCCACACCCGCCGGATCATGTCCTGGGCGTCGCGCAGCTCTTTCGGAGGCTTGTCCTCGGGGTCGGACCACAGCATGGTCCCGATCCTGCTGCGGGCGCCGTCGCGGCGCCTGAGTACGGGTACTCAGGCGCCCTGGGGCGTACGGACCAGATCGTTCCGGGGCAACCGATGCCGGAGGCCCGGAACCCGGCAGGGGGGTTCCGGGCCTCCGGCGGACACGCACGGGCGGGCGGCTGAACCGGCCCGATCCGAACGAGCGGCCCTAGACGGGCCAGTACGTCCGCGCCCAGGCCCGCGGGCCCGGCCGGTGACGCTCGCGCCGGGCGATACGGCCCGGGTCGGACCACTGCTCGGGCTGCTCGGGCGCGCCGGACGGCACCTCGGCCGTCGCCGTGGCGCGTGCCTGGACCACCGCCAGTGCGGCGGCCAGTTCCTCCGGGGTCGGGTTGCCCCGTACGACCTTGATCATGGTCAGGACCCTTTCTAGAGGGGGATGTTGCCGTGCTTCTTCGGGGGCAGCGACTCCCGCTTCGTGCGCAGCTGGCGCAGCCCCTTCACCACGTGTGCCCGGGTGTCGGACGGCATGACCACCGCGTCGACGTAGCCGCGCTCGGCCGCCACGTACGGGTTGAGCAGCGCGTCCTCGTAGTCGGCGATCAGCTCGGCGCGGGTCGCCTCCTGATCCTCGGCGGCTGCGATGGTGCGCCGGTGCAGGATGTTCACCGCACCCTGCGCGCCCATCACCGCGATCTGCGCGGTCGGCCAGGCGAGGTTGATGTCGGCGCCCAGGTGCTTGGAGCCCATGACGTCGTACGCGCCGCCGAACGCCTTGCGGGTGATGACGGTGATCAGCGGGACGGTCGCCTCGGCGTAGGCGTAGATCAGCTTGGCGCCGCGCCGGATGATGCCGCCGTACTCCTGGTCCACGCCGGGCAGGAAGCCGGGGACGTCGACGAAGGTGAGCACGGGCACGTTGAACGCGTCGCAGGTGCGGACGAAGCGCGCGGCCTTCTCGCTGGCGTTGATGTCCAGGCAGCCCGCGAACTGCATCGGCTGGTTGGCGACGACGCCGACGGGGTAGCCCTCGACCCGCCCGAAGCCGGTGATGATGTTCGGCGCGAACAGGGCCTGCGTCTCCAGGAACTCGCCGTCGTCCAGCACGTGCTCGATGGCGGTGTGCATGTCGTAGGGCTGGTTCGCCGAGTCGGGGATGAGGGTGTCGAGTTCGCGGTCCTCGTCGGTCACCGCGAGGTCGGCCTCCTCCGGGAAGGCGGGCGCCTCGGAGAGGTTGTTCGACGGGAGGTAGGAGAGCAGCGACTTGACGTACTCGATGGCGTCCTTCTCGTCGCCCGCCATGTGGTGGGCGACGCCCGACGTGGTGTTGTGCGTACGGGCTCCGCCCAGCTCCTCGAAGCCGACGTCCTCACCGGTCACCGTCTTGATGACGTCCGGACCCGTGATGAACATGTGCGAGGTCTGGTCGACCATGACCGTGAAGTCGGTGATCGCGGGGGAGTAGACCGCGCCGCCCGCGCACGGTCCGACGATCAGCGAGATCTGCGGGACGACGCCCGAGGCGTGCACATTGCGGCGGAAGATCTCGGCGAAGAGCCCGAGCGCGACCACACCCTCCTGGATGCGTGCGCCCCCGCCGTCGTTGATGCCGATGACCGGGCAGCCGGTCTTCAGCGCGAAGTCCATCACCTTGACGATTTTCTCACCGTAGACCTCGCCGAGCGAGCCGCCGAAGATGGTGAAGTCCTGCGAGTACACGCAGACGGGGCGGCCGTCGACCGTGCCGTAACCGGTGACGACGCCGTCACCGTACGGGCGGTTCTTCTCGATGCCGAAGTTGGTGGAGCGGTGCCGGGCGAATTCGTCCAGCTCCACGAAGGAACCCTCGTCGAGCAGCAGATCGATCCGTTCGCGGGCCGTCAACTTGCCCTTGGCGTGCTGCTTTTCGACTGCACGTGCGGAACCCGCGTGGGTCGCCTCACCGATACGGCGCTGCAGGTCCGCGATCTTGCCAGCGGTGGTGTGGATGTCGATCTCTTCCGGCTCGGACATCGGGTGGCGGCTCCCTGCCTGTTCACGGGGACGACGGTCGGGCGGGTTCAGCGGCCGCGGGCACGGTGCGTGCGTGGCGACGGCCGGATCCGGCAGCCGCTGATCAGGTGTGCAGCAGCTACTGATCCGTAGCGTATCGGCGCGGATACCGTTCGGCAGTGCGTCGTTTGCCACACCTAGGGTGGCTTGCATGACACCTCCGGATGCTTCACCGAACCGCTGGTCGGACCTGGACCGGCCGCCCCTGAACGTCCCCGCGCTGCGCCGTGGGCTGCTGCGGCCTGGCGGACTGTGGACCTCGCTCGACGTGGTGGACACCATCGGCTCCACCAACTCCGACCTCGCGGCGCGGGCTGCGGGGCTCGCCGAGGGCACGGTCCTGATCGCCGAGGAACAGACCGCGGGACGCGGCCGTCTGGACCGGACCTGGACGGCGCCCGCCCGCTCCGGCCTGTTCTTCTCCGTCTACCTCACCCCTGGTGAGGACGTGCCGGTCCACCGGTGGGGCTGGCTGCCGCTGCTCGCGGGTGTCGCGGCGGCGACCGGCCTGGCGAAGGCCGCGGGGGTCGACACGGCGCTGAAGTGGCCCAACGACCTGCTGGTCACGGTGGCGGGCGAGGAGCGCAAGACGGGCGGCATCCTGGCCGAACGCGCAGGTGACGGCGTTGTCGTCGGCATCGGCCTCAACGTCTCGCTGCGGGCGGACGAACTTCCCGCCCCGACGGCGGCCTCGCTGGCCCTGGCCGGAGCGGTCTCCACCGACCGGGAGACGCTGCTGAGGGGCGTGCTGCGCTCTCTGGAGCACTGGTACGGGGAGTGGCGGGCGGCAGACGGGGACGCGGCGGAGAGCGGCCTGCAGGCCGCGTACGCGGCGGGCTGCGCGACGCTGGGGCGGACGGTACGGGCCCAGCTCCCCGGCGACCGGTCCCTGACCGGTGAGGCGGTGGCCGTCGACGGTGACGGCCGGCTGGTCCTCTCCACCGGCGAGGGCCTCCGGGAACCGGTGTCGGCGGGTGACATCGTCCATCTCAGGGGCGCGGAGGGCGGCCTCACCTGAGGCGGGCCCCGCGGCCGGGGCCCGGCCGTGACTCCGCGTACCGGGGCCGCCACGCCGGGCCCGGCCGCCACCGGTCCGGGCCTGCCGGGCCCGGACCCGCGGCCGTCGGAGTCCGGGAGAACACCCGCCCGTCCGGACCCGCACGCCCCCGGCCCCGGCCGGGGAGCAGTTCGTTGCCGAGTCATCCAGGTGAGGTAGCGCACACCTGCCGTATCGTTGAGGCGATCCACCGACAGATCGGCAGGGCAGTGCGCAGGGAACGGGCAGGAGGCGGCTGGTGACCGTCGACGACACGACCTCCGGCGCGGGCGCGGAGCCCCCGTCGGAACCCTCGGTCCACGCGACACCGCATCACGCCGTCGACCACACGGTCGAACCGACCGACGATCCTCTCGCGATCCGGCTGGAACAGCTGATCCTGGGCGCCGACCGTCGCTACACCCCGTTCCAGGCGGCCCGTACCGCCGGAGTCTCGATGGACCTGGCGTCCCGGTTCTGGCGGGCCATGGGGTTCGCCGACATCGGCCAGGCCAAGGCGCTCACCGAGGCGGACGTGCTGGCGCTGCGCCGGCTCGCCGGACTCGTCGAGGCCGGGCTGCTCAGCGAGCCGATGGCGGTGCAGGTCGCCCGGTCCACCGGGCAGACCACCGCCCGGCTGGCGGAATGGCAGATCGATTCCTTCCTGGAGGGGCTGACCGAGCCGCCCGAGCCCGGGATGACGCGCACCGAGGTCACGTACCCCCTGGTCGAGCTGCTGCTGCCGGAGCTGGAGGAGTTCCTCATCTACGTCTGGCGGCGCCAGCTCGCCGCCGCGACCGGCCGTGTGGTGCAGGCCGCCGACGACGACGAGATGGTCGACCGCAGGCTCGCCGTCGGCTTCGCGGACCTGGTCGGCTTCACCCGGCTGACCCGGCGGCTGGAGGAGGAGGAGCTCGGTGAGCTCGTCGAGTCCTTCGAGACGACCTGCGCCGACCTGGTCGCCGCGCACGGCGGCCGGCTCATCAAGACCCTCGGCGACGAGGTTCTCTTCGCCGCCGACGACGCGGGCACGGCGGCGGAGATCTCGCTGCGCCTGATCGAGGCGATGGCCCACGACGAGACGATGCCCGCGCTGCGCGTCGGCATCGCCTTCGGCACGGTCACCACCCGGATGGGCGATGTCTTCGGTACGACGGTGAACCTCGCCAGCCGGCTCACGTCGATAGCCCCGAAGGATGCCGTGCTGGTGGACGGTGCGTTCGCCGAGGAGCTGACGCGTACGGGCGACGCGCCGGCCTCCGAGGCGCAGGCGGCGGAGGAGGCGGCGGCGGCCGAGAAGGAGCGCCAGGGCGGCGTGGAGCCGCTGGCGGTGCCGAAGTACCGGTACGGGCTCCAGCCGATGTGGCAGCGGCCGGTGCGCGGTCTCGGCGTGGTGGAGCCGTGGCTGCTGGCCCGGCGCGGCAGCCACTGACGGTTGCCGGGCGCCCGCCGCAGGCCGCGGGACAGCACCTAGGATCCCTCCGGTAACGCTCGTTAACCGGAGGGGTGCAGTCATGACCGTCACGTCCGAGCAGCGGTTCGGGGAGTTCGTCGCCGTACGGGTCCACGAGGGCCGGGAGCACGTCGCCGAGCTGGTCCTGGACCGGCCCAAGGCCATGAATGCCGTGTCCACGGAGATGGCCCGCTCGATCGCCGCCGCCTGCGCCGCTCTCGCCGCCGACGAGGGCGTACGGGTCACCGTCCTCACCTCCAGCCATGAGCGCGCCTTCTGCGTGGGCGCCGACCTCAAGGAGCGGAACTCGTTCACCGACGCCGAACTGCTCCGTCAGCGGCCGACCACCCGTGCCTCCTACACCGGAGTGCTGGACCTGCCGATGCCGACGGTCGCCGCCGTGCACGGGTTCGCGCTGGGAGGCGGCTTCGAGCTCGCCCTGGCCTGCGATCTCATCGTCGCCGACCGGACCGCCGTGGTGGGTCTGCCCGAGGTCTCGGTCGGTGTCATCCCGGGCGGCGGCGGTACGCAGTTGCTGCCGCGCCGGGTCGGTGCGGCGCGCGCCGCCGAGCTGATCTTCTCCGCCCGCCGGGTGGACGCGGCCGAGGCAAGGGAGTTGGGTCTGGTCGACGAGCTGGTGGAGGCCGGGCAGGACCGGTCGCAGGCGCTGGCGCTCGCGGGGCGGATCGCCGCCAACTCGCCGGTGGGGCTGCGCGCCGCGAAGCGTGCGCTGCGGCTCGGGCACGGGCTGGACCTGCGGGCCGGGCTGGAAGTGGAGGACGCCGCCTGGCGGTCGGTCGCCTTCTCCGGCGACCGGGCGGAGGGCGTGGCCGCGTTCAACGAGAAGCGCAAGCCGAACTGGCCGGGTGAGTAGCGGCAGGTGATCCTTCCGACGCGGAGCGCGGATGATTAAGAGCCCCAAGTTGATCAAATCATCACAAACCTACATAAGGTGTGACGATGGGTGGTGATGATGCGCGGCTGCGGGCCGTGGTTTCGCTTGCGCAGTCGATGGCTGCGGCGCACGGCCCCCGCGAGTCCTGGCGGGCGGCCGCGCTCGGGGCGTGCGAGGCGCTGGGCGGCAGTTTCGCCGCGCTCTCCGTGTGGGAGCGCGGGCCGGGGCGGCTGCGGGTGCTGGTGAACGCGGGCGAACGGGCCGAGGGGGAGGAGGAGTTCCCCGACGCCGAGACGTACCCGGTGCACCAGTTCCCGGAGATCACCGAGTTCCTGCACGAGCGGTGGGCGGGGGGCGGCGAGCCGGACGCCTGGGTGGAGACGGCCGAGGGGCCGCTCGGCGAGGAGGAGGCCGACGGTACCGGCCCGGGGGCGAAGATCGCCGGCGCGCACGGGTACGGGAGCGGGTACTGCCACCAGCGGGTGGCGGCCCTGCGGCGGCGCGGGCGGGGCTGCTGCGTGGTGGCGCCGATCGTGCTGCATGGACGGGCCTGGGGCGAGCTCTATGTGGCGCGCGCGGTGGGGGAGCCGGTGTTCGGGCGGGAGGACGCGGACTTCGCGACCGTGCTGGCCGCCGTCGTCGCCGCCGGAATCTCCCAGACCGAGCGCCTCGAAGAGGTGCGCAGACTCGCCTTCACCGACCCGCTGACCGGGCTCGCCAACCGCCGGGCCGTGGACACACGGCTCGACGAGGCGCTGGAGCAGCACCGCGCCGACGGTTCGGTGGTGAGCCTGGCCGTGTGTGATCTGAACGGTCTGAAGGGGGTCAACGACACGCTCGGCCACGCGGTCGGCGACCGGCTGCTGGAACGTTTCGGCTCCGTACTCTCCCGATGTGGCGCGATGCTGCCCGGAGCGCTCGCCGCCCGGCTCGGCGGGGACGAGTTCTGCCTGCTGGCGGTGGGGCCCACGGCCGACGAGGTGATCCGGGTGGCCACCGAACTGTGCGACCGCGCCGCCGAGTTGGAGCACGGCGAAGGGGTGGCGTGCGGCATCGCGTCCACCGGCGACCCGATCGGACCGGTGCGCTCGGCCCGGCGGCTCTTCAGGCTGGCAGACGCCGCCCAGTACCGGGCGAAGGCGGCACGCTCGGTGAAACCGGTGGTGGCCGGGCGGGACGGGGAGGTGATCCGGCTGGCCGACTCGCCGCCGAAGTCCGCCCACGACCGTCGCCGGCTGCGAGGCAACCGGCCGTAGCACCCGGGGCCGCCGTCGGCGGACGGGCAGGACGGGTAAGGGGTCAACCGCACGACCACTAGTGACATGAAGGGATTCAATCCGTACGCTTCTGAATATGGATATGCACACTGTCGTGGTGGGGACGTCCGGAACCACTGCTGAGGACGTCATCGCCGTGGCTCGCGCGGGTGCCCGCGTCGAGCTCTCCGCAGCCGCCCTCGACGCGCTCGCCGCCGCCCGGGAGATCGTGGACGCGCTGGCCGCCAAGCCCGAGCCGGTCTACGGCGTCTCCACCGGTTTCGGCGCGCTCGCCAGCCGGCACATCAGCCCGGAACTCAGGGCGCAGCTCCAGCGCAACATCGTCCGCTCGCACGCGGCCGGCATGGGCCCGCGCGTCGAGCGCGAGGTCGTCCGGGCGCTGATGTTCCTGCGTCTGAAGACGGTCTGTTCCGGCCACACCGGCGTGCGCCCCGAGGTCGCCCGGACCATGGCCGACGTACTGAACGCCGGCATCACCCCCGTGGTGCACGAGTACGGATCGCTCGGCTGCTCCGGCGACCTGGCACCGCTCTCGCACTGCGCCCTGACGCTGATGGGCGAGGGCGACGCGGAGGGCCCCGACGGCGTTGTGCGCCCGGCCGGTGAGCTCCTCGCGGCGCACGGCATCACCCCGGTCGAACTCCGCGAGAAGGAGGGCCTCGCCCTCCTCAACGGCACCGACGGCATGCTCGGCATGCTCGTGATGGCCCTCGCCGACCTGCGCGAGCTGTACACCTCCGCCGACATCACCGCCGCGCTCAGCCTGGAGGCGCTGCTCGGCACGGAGAAGGTCCTCGCCCCGGAGCTGCACGCCATACGGCCGCACCCCGGTCAGGGCGTCAGCGCCGACAACATGCTGCGGGTGCTCGCCGGTTCGGGCCTCACCGGTCATCACCAGGACGACGCGCCGCGCGTCCAGGACGCCTACTCGGTGCGCTGCGCGCCCCAGGTCAACGGCGCCGGGCGGGACACCCTCGCGTACGCCGGGACCGTCGCCGACCGCGAACTGGCCTCGGCCGTCGACAACCCCGTCGTCCTGCCGGACGGGCGCGTCGAGTCCAACGGCAACTTCCACGGCGCCCCGGTGGCGTACGTACTCGACTTCCTGGCGATCGCCGCCGCCGACCTGGGCTCGATCACCGAGCGCCGCACCGACCGGCTGCTGGACAAGAACCGTTCGCACGGGCTGCCGCCGTTCCTCGCCGACGACCCGGGCGTCGACTCGGGGCTGATGATCGCCCAGTACACGCAGGCGGCCCTGGTCAGCGAGATGAAGCGGCTCGCGGTCCCGGCCTCGGCGGACTCGATCCCGTCGTCCGCGATGCAGGAGGACCACGTCTCCATGGGCTGGTCCGCGGCGCGCAAGCTCCGTACGGCAGTGGAGAACCTCGGACGGATCGTCGCCGTCGAGCTGTATGCGGCGACCCGCGCCATCGAGCTTCGCGCCGCCCAGGGGCTCACCCCGGCGCCCGCGTCCCTGGCAGCGATCGAGGCGCTGCGGGCAGCGGGTGTGGAAGGTCCCGGACCGGACCGGTTCCTGTCGCCGGACCTGGCCGCCGCGGAGGCGTTCGTACGGGACGGGAAGCTGGTGGCCGCGGTGGAGCCGGTGACGGGAACGCTGGGCTGAGCTCTGCCGCCTCGGGGCCGGACCGGGCCGGCCCTCAGACCCGGCCGCCGGCCGGGTCCGGCCGTGCGGAGCGGCGCGGCGAGCGGACGACGTACGTCGCGCCGGCTCCCAGCAACGCGGTGCCACCGATCAGCCACGCAGTGGTGTCGGCCCCTCCGGTTCCGGTGCGGTCTGGCGCGGGTCCGGCCGCCTCGGCCCCGGCCCGGTCGGCCGGGCCCGGCGCACCGGCCGTGCCTTCCGTCGCGTTCGCCGAGGGCACGAACCAGAGGGCGCACAGCAGTGTGCCCGCGACGGTGGCGGTCAGGAGCAGGCGGCGGGCAACGGACACGGGTATCGATCCCCCTTGTTGCGGCGGTGAGTTGGTCGCGTGCGCCGATGCTAATGAAAGCAGCGGGTCGCAGGAAAGCCACAGGGGTCGATGGCTCTACGCTCCGGCGTATGAGCACTTCAGAGACATCGCGTTTTATCCGTCTTCGCGTGGAGATGGTGGTGGAGATCACCGACGCGGACGCCCTCGGCGCTGCCGCGCTGGAGGGCATCGCCGCAGAGTTCGACGAGCCGGGTGAGGGGCCCGCGGAGGAACGCATGCATGCCGAGTCCGCGGTGCGGGAAGACGGTGCGGAGGCCCTCGCCTCCCTGGTCGACCCGTTCGACCTGGTCGGTGAGGTGCCGGGGATCGAGCTGGCACAGGCTTCCTGGAGCAGCGAGATCATCGATTACGACCCCGAGGACCCGGACGACTGGGACCTCGACGAGGGCGACGACGGAAGCGACGCCGGCGAGGACGACGACGACGTCCGGCACACTGGGGAGGAAGAACGAGGCGGAGGACCGCGGGCCTAGGGCTCGCATCCCCGCCGGGGACAGGGCCCGCAGCGCGGAAGCGACGGCCTCGGCCCGCTTCCGGCGGGCCGTGACCGGCCGCCCGCCCGCCCCCGGGAACCACGGACGCGATGGCTGCGTCGATGAGTGGTGTTCCCCACATCTGTGACCGATGTGGAACGGAGGGCCCTTCCCGGGTGTTCTTGAAGCATTGACGGGGATCCGCCTGTCGGCGGCTCCGCTCGGGGTTATATGGGGATTTTTCGGCAACGTATGGAGAAGCGTGTGATGACGGACAGCAAGCGGCGCAGGGGCCTGACGGCCGCGTCCGTACTGCTCGGCGGCGTGCTGGTGCTCACTGCCTGCAGCGACGGCGACAAGGGCGGAAGTAGCGCCGAGAGCTCGAAGAAGTCGCAGGCGGCAGAGGTCGACCGGGCGGCAGCCCAGGACGCTTCGCAGGCGCAGATCGCGATCCTGCCGAAGAACGGCGCGACCAACGCGAGCATCAACAACGCCGCCAGGATCACCGTGGCCAAGGGCAAGCTGACCGCGGTCACCATGACCACCGCGGACGGTGCGAGCGTCCAGGGCACCCTGGCCGCCGACGGCACCAGCTGGCAGCCGGACGCTCAGCTGGCGCGCTCGACCACATACAAGATCAATGCGACCGCGAAGGACTCGAAGGGCCGCGAGGCCCACGAGAACTCGTCGTTCACCACCGTGTCGCCCGCCAACAGCTTCATCGGGAACTTCACCCCCGAGGACGGCTCCACGGTCGGCGTTGGCATGCCGGTCTCGATCAACTTCAACAAGCCGATCACGGACCGCAAGGCCGTCCAGGCCGGTGTCACCGTGACGTCCAGCAGCGGCCAGCAGGTCGTCGGCCACTGGTTCAACGCGCAGCGCCTCGACCTGCGCCCCGAGCAGTACTGGACCGGCGGCTCGACCGTCACGCTGAAGCTCGCGCTCGACGGCGTCGAGGGCGCGGACGGCGTCTTCGGTGTGCAGCAGAAGACGGTCACCTTCAAGGTCGGCCGCAACCAGGTCTCGACGGTGGACGCCGCGGCGCACACCATGACCGTCGCCCAGAACGGCAAGACGATCAAGACCATACCGATCTCGTCCGGTTCCCCGACCAACCCGACGTACAACGGTCAGATGGTGATCTCCGAGAAGTTCAAGGAGACCCGGATGAACGGTGCGACGGTCGGCTTCACCGACGACGACGGCAAGGGTGAGTACGACATCAAGGACGTGCCGCACGCCATGCGGCTGTCCTCGTCCGGCACCTTCGTACACGGGAACTACTGGGGTGCGCGGTCGGTCTTCGGTACCGCCAACACCAGCCACGGCTGCGTCGGCCTCGCCGACGTGAAGGGCGCGAACGACGCCAATCAGCCCGCCGCCTGGTTCTACAACAACTCGATCGTCGGCGACGTGGTGGTCGTCAAGAACTCCCCGGACAAGACCATCACCCCCGACAACGGCCTCAACGGCTGGAACATGAGCTGGGCGGACTGGCAGGCGGGCTCCGCGGTCTGACCCCGTCGGACGCCCCTCTCCACCCCCGGAACGGCATGACCCCGACGTTCCGTACGCAAGGCGGCGGCACCCGGATCCCCTCGGATCCCCGGTGCCGCCGCCTTCGGCGTGTCCGGCGCTTCTCATCGGGATCTCATGGTGGCCTTAACTCGCCATCACAACCGGTTCATAGCCTCACGCCATGTTCTTCACCTACCTCCGGCGCGAGCTGCGCCGCCGCAGAAAGGCGGCGCTGGTCGTCGCCTCGGGGCTCGCCCTCGGCATTGCGCTGGTCATCATCGTCAGTTCGGTCTCCTCGGGCATGAGCAAGGCCCAGGACAAGGTCCTGGAATCGCTGTACGGCCTCGGCACGGACATGACGGTCACCAAGGCCGCCGCCGCCCCCGGCTCCACCGGCGAACGCCCCAGGTTCAACTTCGACGCCAAGGGCGACGACTCGAAGCAGAGTTCGGACCGGGTCATGGTCCAGGGCTTCCAGACCCTGTCGTCCACCACCGTCGACAAGGTGGACAAGCAGAGTGGCGTCGCGGACGCCGTCGGCGGCCTGAGCCTGAACGTCCTGAAGGTGGACGGACAGTTCAAGCGCGGCGAGTTCAAGCAGAACGGCAACGCGGGCTCCGGCCGCCAGCGCGGCTTCGGCGGCGGCAACAGCCAGCCGCAGGGTGAAGTCCGGGGCGGCGGTGCCTCGTTCGACGTCAACTCGTACACCGTCTACGGGACCGACGTCACCAAGCAGGACCTCGGCCCGCTGACCTCCTCGAAGATCACCAAGGGCCGTACCTTCAAGACCACCGAGACCGACGCCGCGGTCGCGGTCGTCGACGCCTCGTACGCCAAGCAGAAGAAGCTCGCGGTCGGCAAGACCGTGACCATCTCCGGCACCAAGTTCACGATCGTCGGTGTGTCGACCGCGGACAGCGGCGACGCCGCCGCCAACCTCTACATACCGCTGAAGCAGGCGCAGACCCTCGCCGACTCGAAGAACAAGGTCACCACGGTCTACGTCAAGGCCGCTGACTCGCAGCAGATCGACAGCGTCAAGTCCGCCATCCAGAAGAACATCTCGGGTACGACGGTCACCACCTCCGCGGACCTCGCCGACACGGTCTCCGGCTCCCTGTCCACCGCGTCCGACCTGGCCTCCAGCGTCGGCAAGTGGCTGTCCATCGCGGTCCTGATCGCCGCGTTCCTCGTCGCCGGCCTGCTCACCTCCTCCGCGGTCAGCCGCCGGGTGCGCGAGTTCGGCACGCTGAAGGCGCTCGGCTGGAAGAGCGGCCGGGTCACCCGGCAGGTCGTCGGCGAGGCGCTCGTCAACGGTCTGATGGGCGGTGTCCTCGGCATCGCGGTCGGTCTCGGCGGCGCCTACATCGTGACCGCCATCAGCCCCACCCTCACCGCCCAGCTCGGCGGATCGGGCGGCGGCGCCGGCCGCATGGGGGGCGCCGGCGGCGGCATGTTCGGCGGCCCCGGCAGGCAGTCCGCGTCCAAGGCCCTCGACATCGCGCTGACCGCGCCGGTCTCCCTCTCCATCATCCTGATCGCCGTCGGACTGGCCGTGGCGGGCGGGCTGATCGCGGGCGCGTTCGGCGGCTGGCGGGCCTCGCGGCTGCGCCCCGCGGATGCGCTGCGCCGCGTCGAATAGCCCGTCCGGACGCCCTACCCCCTTCAGTTCAGCAGGAGTTGACCCATGTACACGCTCAGCGGCGTCACCAAGCGCTATGCGCGCGGCAAGTCCACCGTCCATGCGCTCGCCGGTGTCGATCTGACCATCGAGGACGGTGGTCGCCTGGTCATCCAGGGCCCCACCGGCGGCGGCAAGTCCACACTGCTGCAGATGCTGGGCGGCCTGGACCGCCCTACGTCCGGCAGCGTCGAACTCGACGGTGTGGACCTCGCGAAGCTCAGCGAGGCCAAGCTCACCAAGGTGCGCGCACAGAACATCGGCTTCGTCTTCCAGAGCTTCAACCTGATCCCGACGCTGACCGCGCAGGAGAACGTCGAGACGGCGCTCGTCCCGCTCGGCGGCAAGGCGTCGGAGCGGCGCAGGCGCGCAGCGGAGGCGCTGGAGTCCGTCGGACTCGGTGAGCGGCTCGGACATCTCCCCGGCGAGATGTCCGGTGGCCAGCAGCAGCGCGTGGCGATCGCGCGGGCCCTGGTCAAGCAGCCGAAGGTGCTGCTCGCCGACGAGCCCACCGGCAATCTCGACGAGTCGATGCGCGACGAGATCATGGAGGTGCTGGAGACCATGTGGAAGGAGCACGGGCTGACCTTCATCATGGTCACCCACGACAGCGCGATCGCCCGCAGGGCGCCGCGACTGGCGACCATCCGCAAGGGCCGCGTCACGATCACCGAGAACGCGGCGGCCTGACCCGCCCGCACACCTCCCGGCGCGGGGCGGTGGCGTCGCGGCTAACGCCGCCGCTGCTGTCCCGCGCCCGACGTCCGGTACGCGGCGAGGTCGCCCCGCCGGACCTGGCGGACCCCGGACGGATCGGCGAACCGGTCCGCGTGCGGGCACCCGGACGTGCCGCCGCCCGCCGGGTGCCGGCCGACGTCCGTACCGGAGCGGTACGGGTGCAGCCAGTACCAGGGCTGCAATGGCACCCGGCCCAGGCCGTACAGCCAGCGCCGGGTCAGCGTCCCGGGTCCGGGACGCCCGGCACCGGGCAGGCTGACGACCCGTATGTCCATGATGAGCTTGCCCGCGCCCGCGCCGACGAGCGCGGTGAGTACCACCTGGTTGAGGAACGAGAACGCGAGCGCCGGGCCCAGCAGCAGTCCGGCGGCCTCGGGTCCGCCGGCCGTCTCGATGTGCGGCCGGGCCACCAGGCCGCCGGTCAGCAGCGAGAGATAGCAGTCCAGTCCGGCGGCGAGACTGCGGCGCAGCTCCCCGGCGCGCGGCGGGGTGCGGGGTGGTTCCGTGCGCCATAAGATTGTCATGGCTGCATCATGTCCCTTCCCTTCCGTCACCGGCACTAATCTCGCAGCCATGACCGCTGCCATAACCGCCATGATCACCGCAGTCGTCGGCGTCCTGGGCACCCTGTTCGCGCCGGTGTTCGCGCAACGGCTGACCGCGCGAGAGCGCGCCGAAGAAGCCGGAACGGCCCGCGAGCGAAGGGCGTTCGAGGAACGGCGCGACCACTACACCGCCATGAACCGCGCCTCCCGGCAGTTCCACACGCTCCTCAAGGACGCCCTGCACCGGATCAGGGACGGCGTCTACGCCGAGCAGGAACGCATCCAGCTCGAAGAGGCCCGCCTCGACCACCGCGACCGCTACGCCGAGGCGCAGATGATCGTCCCCGAGCGGATCCTGCAGGCGTCCCGCGAGCTCAACCAGGTACTCGCCGACGCCGACGCGGTCGTCAAACGCCTGGACCGCGGCCTCGCCCAGGGCGGCGAGACCGCGGAGCGGGCCCTGGAGAGGCTGCGGGAGGCGGGGCCGTTCCTCGACGCGATGCGGGAACTGATGCGGGAGGACCTGGGCGTCACCGACTGAACCCGCCCCTACCCCGGAGGTAATCGACGCCCGGTACACCGCCGGGCAGCATGGTGCGCACCGGCTGGCCGGGCCCCGGCAGCACGGAGACCAGGAGGGCTGCACCATGACCGCTTACGTGATCGGGCACCTGTACCCCACCACCGGCCACCCGGGCGAGGAGGTGCTCAGCTACATCGAGCGCATCCAGTCCACCATGGTTCCTTTCGGCGGCCGCTTCCTCGTCCACGGCACGCAGGTCGAGGTCGTCGAGGGCGACTGGTCCGGTGCGCTCGTCGTCGTCGGCTTCCCCGGCATGGCGGCCGCCCGCGGCTGGTACGAGTCGGCCGCCTACCAGGAGCTGCTGCCGCTGCGGACCCGGAACATGGCGGGTGACGTGGTGTTCGTCGACGGAGTGGGACCGGACTACGACGCGTCGGTGACCGCGGCCGCGCTGCGGGCGGCGGCGCCGCAGCCGCGGCGCTGACGTGGCTCCGACCGCAGGGGACGCGCACCCGGCCGGAGCCGTTCAGGGCCGACGGGCCGCGACATCGCCCGGCCGGAACCGGAAGTACTCGGCCAGCCCGGTGTTCGCGACCACCACGGCGCCGGCCACCGACGCCGCCACCGGGTGACCCACCCGGTACAGCGCGTACACCCCGCCGCCGAGCACCACGGCCTTCACCAGCAGAACTCCCCACAGCGGAAGACGGATCCGGGCGCGCGGAGCGGCGAACAGCCCCCACAGCACGATGGCCACCGCCGGCGCACCGATCCCCAACAGCCACCGGGCGGCCACCCCGTCGCCTGTCGTGAAGCCCCACCAGGAAAGGCAGCCCAGCGCCGCCAATTCCACCGCGAAAGCCAGTAGTTCGTTCGCCATCAACCAGGGGCGCCCGCTCAGGGCCACCGCGCTGTCGCCGTCGTCACGCGTCATCGGTGCGGAACTCCTCGGGCCGGTGGCGCCGCCGCGCGGTCCACCGGCAGATCGACGGTCGGGCAGTCGCCGGCCGCCCGCGTATGCGGAACCCGGGCAGGGGCGGCCTCCGCGCACCGTTCCCGCGTGGTGCCGTCCGGCCGACGACGCTAGCAGAGCAGGACTCCTGGCGTCGGTCATTGCGGCCCAAGTCGGCCTGACGCATGCCGACTTGGTGGAGACGCCCACCGTGCCCACTGCGCGGATGTGCTCCGCCGGAATTCCCTGGCCGAGCACATCCGTGGGCCGTCGCCGCCGACCGGATCGGCGCACGCCGGGCCGGGTGTTTCCCCGGCCCGGGCTCACCGGTCAGCCGCCGCGCCGGCCGCGATCGCGGAGGCCTGTGTCAGCCCCGCGCCTTCGCGGCCTTCGCCGCCTTGCGGACCGCTTGGCGCACCAGTACTGGAGCGCCGAGTAGTGGGCCATGTAGTGGTGGGGAGCCCGTGCGGTGATCTCGTTCCATGGTTCAGCGGCGGGACAGGGGGGCTGACCAGCGGTGGAACCGTTCGTGACGCCCGCCAGGCATCACGGGACTGCCCTTAGCGCGGGAGCGTCGCCGGGCTGCCGCCGTTCGCCTCGTACCCGGCCACCGCGAGCGCCCGGTAGACGGCGTATGCGGCGGCCGGGTCGGAATTCTCCGTCCACGGCAGCGCACCCACGTGTCCGTCGATGTGGAGGAACTGGTGCATGGCCTCCGCCCAGCGTTCCATCCGGACCAGGAACAGCACCAGCAGATGACGGACATGGGCGAGCATCGGGTCGTCGGGGCGTGCGGAATGCACCGCGAACAACGCGCCCTCGACCGCCTTCGTCACCACCACGCTCCGGTAGAAGCCCTGGACGAGGTTGACCTCGGGCAGGTGCTCGTACACCGCGAACAGCGGCAGGGCGGCGAGCAGCGAACCCTGCGGGGCACGGGCCGCGGCCGCCGTCGCGAACCGCTCGGCCTCCTCGCGGGAGCCGTGCCACTTCTCGCACCAGAAGTGCAGCGCCGCGATGTGCGCGCCCATGTGGGCCGGGGCCCGGTCGATGATCTTCACCCAGAGCTGGTCGAACTGCTCGTGGGAGTAGCCGAGTCCGCGGGCGGCGGCCAGCTCGACGATGTACGGGACCGGGTCGCCGGGCGCCAGCAGGGCGGCCTCGCCGCAGGCCGTACGGGCCTCCTCCAGGATGATCCGGTGCTCGTCCGTACCCGCGGTCGACGACCGCCACGCCTGCTGGACCAGGAACTCGGCGTGCACCGCCGCCCCGCCCGCGTCCTCGGGCGACTCGGCCCGCCACGACCGCAGCCAGGCACCGCCGGTGCCCGGTGCCTGCATCAGTTCCAGCGAGGCCGCGCCGGCGAACGCCTGCACCCGCTGCCAGCGCACTTCGCCCTCTGTCGGGGTGCCGGCCAGCAACTGCGACGCGGCGCGCCAGTCCTGGGTGCGCTGCACGACGTCGAGGACGTCGAGGAGGTCCTGGTCGGGCCCCGGCATCCGGACGTCCAGCTGTTCCTGGCGCAGGAAGCCGTACGTGTCCGGGTCGGCGGCGTCGGGGGAGCCGGGCGCGACCAGGCGGACACCGGAGCGGCGGCGCAGCACGAAGGGGCCGACGACCGCGGCGAGCATGCACAACGCGATCAGGAACCAGAGAATCTCCATGGGCCCATTGTCACCGGACGGCGCAGTGGACGTGGATCACCCCGGTGACGAACTACGCTCTGGCCCCATGAGCGACCAGCACAGCTTCGAGACCCTCGCGATCCACGCGGGCAACACCGCCGATCCCCTCACCGGCGCCGTTGTTCCGCCCATCTACCAGGTGTCCACGTACAAGCAGGACGGCGTCGGCGGACTGCGCGGCGGCTACGAGTACAGCCGCAGCGCCAACCCGACCCGCACCGCACTGGAGGAGAACCTGGCGGCCGTCGAGGGCGGCCGCCGCGGGCTCGCCTTCGCGTCCGGGCTGGCGGCTGAGGACTGCCTGCTGCGCACACTGCTGCATCCCGGCGCCCACGTCGTCATCCCGAACGACGCCTACGGCGGCACGTTCCGGCTCTTCGCCAAGGTCGTCAAGCGGTGGGGTGTCGACTTCTCCGTCGCGGACACCTCGGACGCCGCGGCGGTCCGGGCCGCGGTCAACGACCGTACGAAGGTCATCTGGGTCGAGACCCCGTCCAACCCGCTGCTCGGCATCACCGACATCGCCGCGGTCGCGGACGTGGCGCGCACGGCCGGCGCCCGGCTCGTCGTCGACAACACCTTCGCCAGCCCCTACCTGCAGCAGCCGATCGCACTCGGCGCGGACGTCGTCGTGCACTCGCTGACCAAGTACATGGGCGGCCACTCCGACGTCGTCGGCGGCGCGCTGATCGCCGCCGACGCGGAGCTGGGCGAGGAACTGGCGTACCACCAGAACGCGATGGGCGCGGTCGCCGGACCGTTCGACTCCTGGCTGGTGCTGCGCGGCATCAAGACGCTGCCGGTCCGGATGGACCGGCACTGCGAGAACGCCGCCAAGGTCGCCGAACTGCTGACCCGCCACCCGAAGGTCACCCAGGTCCTCTACCCGGGGCTGCCGGAGCACCCCGGGCACGAGATCGCCGCCAAGCAGATGAAGGCGTTCGGCGGCATGGTCTCCTTCCGCGTCCAGGGCGGCGAGGAAGCGGCGGTCGAGGTCTGCAACCGGGCGAAGCTCTTCACGCTCGGCGAATCCCTCGGCGGCGTCGAGTCCCTGCTGGAGCACCCGGGCCGGATGACGCACGCATCGGTGGCCGGTTCGGCGCTGGAGGTACCGGCCGACCTGGTCCGCCTCTCCGTCGGCATCGAGTCCGTGGACGATCTGCTCTCCGACCTGACGCAGGCGCTCGGATAGCGCACGTCCCTCCGCGCACCGGGCGGGCCGGGCAGCCGGCCCGCCCGGCGCCCGTCCGGCCGGTCTCCCGGTGGTGACGGTCTCCCGCAGGCCGCCCTTCCGGAGCGGGTCCGCGCCCTACCATCGGCCCAGGGGCGGGGTCGTCTCCGCGGGCTGCACGTGCCAGGGTTCGGCGACCACCGCCCACACCGTGAACGCGAGCACCGCCGCGACGAGCGCGGCCACCGCCAGCGCACGGGCCGCGCGGCGCCGCCGCAGCATCCGGCCGCCGCGCTCCGCCGCCCGCTCCGCCAGATCGGCCGGGACCTGCGGATGCGGCCCGTCCAGCATCCGCCGGACCTGGTCCTCCTTCTGACTGTGGCGGCTCATGGCGCGGCCTTCAGCAGCCGTACGGCCCGCCGCCGCGCGGTCGGGGTGCGGGCGCCACGCATGGTGGCCACCGACCTGTTGCAGATCGCCCGCACCCGGTCCGCCGGAAGGCCGAGCAATGCGGCGGTCTGCTCCTCGGCGACCCCTTCGTACAGCCGCAGCACCAGGATCAGCCGCTCCTGCGGGGTCAGCGGGTCCAGCAGACCGCCGCGCGGCCGGTGGTGCCGCCAGGCATCGCGGGCGAACCGGACGGCCAGCTCCTGCCGGGTGCGCTCGTACGGATCCTCGCCGTGCAGCCGGTCCCAGGCCGCGTACGTACGGGCCAGGGCGGCGGTCAGCAGCCGCCGCGCCCGTTCGTTGCTCCCGGGAGGCTGCGCGGGCTCGGCGGTGAGCAGAGTGGCGGTATGCAGCAGCCGGCCGGCCGCGCCCGCCACGAAGGCCTCGAACTCCTGGCCGCGCCGCCGCTGAAGCCCCGCCTGCCGATCTCGCACCCCCACATCGGAGCGCCGCGGAGGGTCCCGGGTCAAGGGGTTCGACAGGCGTATTCCGGCCGCCGCCCCGCGGAACGCCGGGAGGGGCGGTGACGGCCGCGACGGCGGGGCCGCCCCGGATACCCGGACCCGGGCCGCCCGCCGGCGCCGGGCGGGGCCGTCCGGACCCGTCCTCAGTCCCCGGTCGGCTGCTGCTGCCGCGCGGCCAGCGCCCCGTTGAACCGGGTCAGCAGTGTGCAGAACGTCTCGCGCTCCTCCGCCGTCCATTCCCCGGTCACCTGCGCCATCAGCTCCCGGCGCGACGCCCGTACCTCGTCGAGCCGCGCCTGGCCGCGCGGGGACAGCTGCAGCACGACGGCGCGGCCGTCCTCCGGGTGCGAAGTCCTTTTGACCAGGCCCGTGTCGACGAGCGGCGCGACCTGACGGGTCACGGTCGAGGAGTCGATCCCCATGCCCGCGGCCAGCGCTTTGACGCCCATCGGGCCTTCCCGGTCCAGCCGGTTCAACAGCAGGTAGGCGGCCCGGTCCATGGAATTGCGGACCTGGCCGACACCGCCGAGGCGGGTCTGCTCGGCACGGCGGGCGAAGACGGCCACCTGGTGCTGCAGAACATCCAGGAGGTGATCGGGACCCGGGGATTCGGGGGCGGCGCCCCCGGAAGGAGACGCAGCTGTCGTCATGTCCTGAGGGGGCATGGCCGGGGGCTCTCTTCGTGCGGTGTCGGATGGGTGGGGGACAGAGTACGCGGCCACGGGGCAACGTGTACCAGCGCTGCACAAACCTGTGGACAACGGCGCAGGACGGCAGCGGTGCGGCATCCGGCCCCGCGTCCAGCTGCGAGACTTGCGATTATGAACTTCCGTACGCCGCGCCCCTTTCCCCCGGTGATCCTCGACGACGTCCGAGGTGCGTGGAAGATGCTCTCCGGCGTTGCCCGGGTGACCCCGATGGAGGGCAGCCGCCACCTGTCCGGGCTGGTCGGTGCGCCGGTCCACTTCAAGTGCGAGAACCTCCAGCGGACCGGCTCGTTCAAACTTCGCGGCGCGTACGTGCGGATCTCCGGCCTCTCCCCGGTGGAGCGTGCGGCGGGTGTCGTCGCCGCGAGCGCCGGAAACCATGCGCAGGGTGTCGCACTCGCTTCTGCGCTGCTCGGCGTACGGTCAACGGTCTTCATGCCGGTCGGGGCGCCGCTGCCGAAGGTCGCCGCGACCCGGGAGTACGGCGCGGAGGTCAGGCTGCAGGGCAGTGTCGTCGACGAGACGCTCGCCGCCGCCCAGGAGTACGCGCAGGAGACCGGCGCGGTCTTCATCCACCCCTTCGACCACCCGGACATCATCGCCGGACAGGGCACCGTGGGCCTGGAGATCCTGGAGCAGTGCCCCGAGGTCCGCACCATCGTCGTCGGGATCGGCGGCGGCGGTCTCGCCGCGGGCATCGCCGTGGCGGTGAAGGCGGTCCGGCCGGACGTGCGGATCGTCGGCGTGCAGGCGGCGGGCGCGGCCTGCTACCCGCCGTCGCTGGCCGCGGGCCACCCGGTGTCGATCGGCTCGCTGCACACGATGGCGGACGGCATCAAGGTGGGGCGCCCCGGGGACGTGCCGTTCGGGCTCGTCCAGGAGCTGGTCGACGAGGTCCGCACGGTCTCCGAGGCCGAGCTGTCCAGCGCGCAGCTGCTCTGCCTGGAGCGGGCGAAGCTGGTGGTCGAGCCCGCCGGGGCGAGCCCGGTCGCGGCGCTGCTGAGCGATCCGAAGTCGTTCCGGGGACCGGTCGTCGCCCTGCTGTCGGGCGGCAACGTGGACCCGCTGCTGATGCAGCGCATCCTCACCCACGGCCTGGCGACGGCGGGCCGCTATCTGAGCCTGCGGGTCCGGCTCACGGACCGCCCCGGAGCGCTGGCCACGCTGCTCGGCACGCTGACGGTCGCCGACGCCAACATCCTGGACATCGGCCACGTGCGGACCGACCCGCAGCTCGGGCTCACCGAGGCCGAGGTCGAACTGCAGCTGGAGACCAAGGGGCCCGAACACTGCGACGAGGTCACCGCGGCGCTGCGGGAGGCAGGGTACCTGGTGACGGGCTGACACGCGGACGGACCGGGTACAAGCGTTCCCTGGGCGGCGAAAGGCGCAGAATCCTAGGATCTGTTGAGGAAGTCACCCAAACGCACTGGGGGAGTCCGGTATGCCAGGCGCCATTTACGCCGAAGGCCTGGTGAAGACCTTCGGCGACGTACGAGCACTCGGCGGTGTGGACCTCGATGTGCCGCAGGGCACGGTCCTGGGCCTGCTCGGCCCGAACGGGGCCGGTAAGACCACCGCCGTACGCGTGCTGACCACGCTGCTGCGGCCGGACAGCGGCAGAGCCGTCGTGGCGGGCATCGACGTACTGAAGAGACCCGATGAGGTGCGCCGCTCCATCGGGCTCTCCGGCCAGTTCGCCGCGGTCGACGAGTATCTGACCGGCCGCGAGAACCTCCGGATGGTCGGTCAGCTCTACCAGATGAGCGGGCGCGACGCCAAGGCCCGGGCGGGGCAGCTGCTGGAGCGGTTCAACCTCGCCGACGCGGCCGACCGGCCCGCGAAGACGTACTCCGGAGGGATGCGCCGCCGCCTCGACCTGGCGGCGGCGCTCGTCGTCTCCCCGCCCGTGATGTTCATGGACGAGCCGACGACCGGACTCGACCCGCGCAACCGCCAGCAGCTGTGGGAGGTCATCGAGGAACTCGTCGCGGGCGGTACGACGCTGCTGCTGACCACGCAGTATCTGGAGGAGGCCGACCACCTGGCCCACGACATCTGCGTCATCGACCACGGCCTCGTCATCGCCCGCGGCACCTCCGACCAGCTCAAGGCCCGGACCGGCGGCGAGCGGGTCGAGGTCGTCGTGCACCGGCCCGGTCAGATCGACCCGGCCAGGTCCGTCCTCGCGAGCCTCGGCGCCGGCGAGGTCACCGTCGCCCGGCACACCCGCAAGCTGACCGTCCCCGTCACCGGCGGCGCCAGGCTGCTCGCCGAGATCATCCGCGATCTCGACACCTGCGGGGTCGAGATCGACGACATCGGACTGCGCCGCCCGACCCTGGACGACGTGTTCCTCTCGCTCACCGGCCATGCGGCCGAGCAGACCGCGACCGACGAGAACGGGGCCGGTCCGAGGCCCATGGCGCAGACCGGCCCGAGCGCCGGGCAGGAGGCCGGGAAATGACCGCCACGACGGACCTGCCGCACCTCGCGGTGACACCACGGGCGGGCGGCGGCATCGGCCGGTCGGTCCGCGACTCCCTCGTCGTCGCCCGGCGGAATCTGATCCGCATGACCAGGATCCCCGAGATGGTGATCTTCGGCCTCATCCAGCCGATCATGTTCGTGGTGCTGTTCAGCTACGTCTTCGGCGGCTCCATGACCATCGGCGGCTCCACCGATCCCGCGACGTACCGCAACTTCCTGATGGCGGGGATCTTCGCCCAGACCGTCACCTTCGCCACCGCGGGCGCCGGCGCGGGCATCGCGGACGACATGCACAAGGGCCTCATCGACCGGTTCCGCTCGCTGCCGATGGCACGCGGTGCGGTGCTCACCGGCCGTACGCTCGCCGACCTCGTCCAGACGACGCTGACCCTGGTGGTCCTCGCGGTCGTCGCCCTGCTGGTCGGCTGGCGCACCGAGGAGAACTTCGCCAAGGTGCTGGGCGGCTTCGCGCTGCTGCTCATGCTGGGCTACGCCTTCTCCTGGATCGGGGCGCTGATCGGGCTCTCGGTCCGCACCCCCGAGGCGGCCACCTCGGGCGGCCTCATCTGGCTCTTCCCGGTCACGTTCATCTCGAACGCGTTCGTGCCCACCGAGAACATGGCGGGCTGGCTCCAGCCGATCGCCGAATGGAATCCGTTCAGCGCGACCGTCCAGGCCTGCCGCGTACTCTTCGGCAACCCCGGCCTCTCCACCTCCGGCGCCTGGCCCATGCAGCACCCCGTCTGGGCCTCGCTGATCTGGTCCGTGCTGATCATCGTGGTCTTCCGGACACTCGCGGTCCGCAAGTACCGCTCCGCGACCGCCTGAGGAACGCCAGGAAGCCCCGGCCGTCCGCGGCCGGGGCTTCCTGTGTTCTGCGGGTGCTGCGTCGGCTCAGCCGGAGTACGGCTTCGCCGCGAGGATCTTCACCGAGGCCTTCTTGCCGTTCGGCAGTTCGTACTCGGCGTCCTCGCCCATCTTCTTGCCGTTCACGCCGGTACCGAGCGGAGACTGCGGGGAGTACGTCTCGATGTCCGCGCTCGGGTACTCGCGCGAGGCGAGCAGGAACGTCATGGTGTCGTCGAGATCGCCGTCGAACGCGATGGTGACGACCATGCCGGGCTCGACCACACCGTCGTCGGCCGGCGCCTCGCCGACCTTCGCGTGCTCCAGGAGTTGGGTGAGCTGGCGCACGCGCAGCTCCATCTTGCCCTGCTCCTCCTTGGCCGCGTGGTACCCGCCGTTCTCCCGGAGGTCACCCTCCTCACGGGCCGCCGCGATCTTGACGGCGATCTCCGTGCGCGCGGGACCAGACAGGTACTCCAGCTCGGCCCTGAGCTGGTTGTACGCCTCCTGCGTGAGCCAGGTGACGTTTTCGCTGGTCTGGGTCACAGGTGCTCCTAGTCGGTACTGGATATACAAGCGTCGGTACGGGGAATACAAAGCATCGCCCTACCCAGAAGCATGTGCCTCCACGGGTGGGCGAAACCACGAGCCTAACAATTCCGCAGGAAAAGGGGGAGAAGGTAAGGCGCTACGACTGCGTCAACGCGAACCGGTGACGATAGGCGCAGGTCAGGGGCGGTCCGGACCGCTCACTGCGACGACCCGCCGTCAGCGGTGCAGCCCAGCAGCTCGACGCTGGTCGCCCGCGACGTCGTGCGCAGGGAGATGATCCGGTCGATCCGGCCGGAGCGGTCGTCGAAACGGACGTCCTTGCGGGCCACGTCGTCACCGTCCACACGCTGCGAGCGGAGCGTGCAGTAACCCTTGGCGTCCCGGTCCTTGCGGACCTCGAGGTGGACGTCTACCCGGTCATCCGAGACGATCTTGAACTTGATCACCTCGGCGCTGATGTCCTGGCCCGCCACGTAGGTGTAGCCGATCCAGCCGACCACGCCGAGCAGTGCGGCGCCCAGCACCGATCCGATGATCCTGAGCTTGCGGTCCGCGCGCTCGTCCACGGAGCGCCCGTAGCGGCCCTCCGGAAGTGCTTCACGCACCGCAGTCATGATCGTTCCCTCCAAGCCGGGGATCCCGGAATTTTCCGTCCCCCGGTTCGGTCACTATAGAAGCCTCCAGCACGCCCCCGACCGCCACCCCGACACCGACGTCCTTCCGGGACGGCACCACTCAATGGCGACCAATCACTGAGGATCGAGTCTTGACTGAGCAGCTTCGACTGATGGCCGTACACGCCCACCCCGACGACGAGTCGAGCAAGGGCGCGGCCACCATGGCCAAGTACGTGTCCGAGGGGGTGGACGTGCTGGTCGTGACCTGCACGGGCGGTGAGCGTGGCTCCATCCTCAACCCGCGACTCCAGGGTGACGCCTACATCGAGGAGAACATCCGCGAGGTACGGAAGAAGGAGATGGACGAGGCCCGGGAGATCCTGGGCGTCGGGCAGGAATGGCTCGGCTTCGTCGACTCGGGGCTTCCCGAGGGCGACCCGCTGCCGCCGCTGCCCGAGGGCTGCTTCGCGCTGGAGGACGAGGACAAGGCCGCCGGGCGGCTGGTCCGCTCCATCCGTGCCTTCCGGCCCCAGGTCGTCACCACGTACGACGAGAACGGCGGATACCCGCACCCCGACCACATCATGACCCACAAGATCACGATGATCGCGTTCGAGGGCGCCACCGACACCGAGAAGTACCCGGAGGCGGAGTTCGGCCCCGCCTGGCAGCCGCAGAAGCTCTACTACAACCAGGGCTTCAACCGTCCGCGCACGGTGGCGCTGCACGAGGCGCTGCTCGCCCGTGGCCTGGAGTCCCCCTACGGTGACTGGCTGGAGCGCTGGAAGGAGTTCGAGCGCGTCGAGCGGACCCTGACCACGCACATCCCGTGCGCGGAGTTCTTCGAGATCCGGGACAAGGCGCTGATCGCGCACGCCACGCAGATCGACCCGGACGGCGGCTGGTTCCGGGTCCCGATGGACGTCCAGCGCGAGGTCTGGCCGACCGAGGAGTACGAGCTGGCGAAGTCCCTCGTCGATACCTCCCTCCCCGAGAGCGACCTCTTCGCGGGCATCCGCGACAATGCCTGATATGTACGCGACCCAGGCACTGACCCACGTCGTTCCTCTCGCCGAGGAATTCGACAAGAACAAGGTGACACCCGGCGTCCTCGGCTTCATCGTCTTCGCGGCGCTCGCGGCGGGCGTATGGCTGCTGATGAAGTCCATGAACCGGCACATGGGCAGGGTGAACTTCGAGGAGGCGCCGGACCCGGACGCGGTGCCCGCCGACTCCGAGGTCCCGGGGAGCGCCGCCGGGCGCGCCCGGTAGCCGAGTCCTCGCGGGACACCGGACGGGCCGGCCTCCGGCCCGCCCGGTGCCCGGGGGCACCCCCGGCCGGAGGCGCTGAGGCGCTGCCTACGGACGTGCCCCCACCGGCACGCCCATGATTTCCCGGGCGTGCCGGTCCGGTGTCATGCCCAGACGCCAGGCCTGCCAGCCGTCCTCCAGGTCGACCCCCCGGTTCAGGACCACCGTGAACGCCTCCGCGCAGTCCGTCAGCTTGCTGTCACGGGTCGGGTGAACGGCCCGGAGCAGGTCGGCGAGCTCCTGCTGCGCCACCACCGATCCCACCTCCGTGCCGCCCGCCGACGCGTAGGGCAGCAGGGTGCAGCGCAGGAAGCGCGCCCAGTCGGCGCCCCGGGTGTCGCCGTACGAGCCGAACAGTTCCACCGCCTCGTCGCACAGGCCCAGCGCCTGCGGGGCGCGGTTGTTGCCCGCGTCGATCAGGGCCAGCTCCAGACAGGTCCACGCCTCGCCGTGCGGCACGCCGATCCGCCGGAAGTCGGCCCGGGCGTCGGCCAGGAGCTGGCGGGCGAACCCGGAGTTGCGCAGATTGCCCGTCGTGGCGGCCCGCTGGTCCCGGGTGACCCGGCCCGAGTGGTGCCGCGCGCACGCCAGCCCGTACACGTCCCGCATCCGGGAGAACATCGTGCGCGCCCGTTCCAGCTCGCGTACCGCCTGATCGGTGTCGCCGGCCTCCTCCAGGGCCTGGCCCAGGTAGTACAGCGTCCACGCCTCGCCGCGCGCGTCCTCGTTGTCGCGGTGGCGGGACAGCGCCTCGCGCAGCCGGTCGGCCGCCGGGACCGGGTCGCCGTCGAGCAGCCGGGCACGGGCCAGCTGGGTCAGCGCCCACGCCTCGCCGCGCTCGTCACGAGTGAGTCCGTACAGGTCCAGGGCCGTACGCAGCTCCCCCTCCGCCCCCGGCACATCACCCATCCGCAGGAGTACCTGGCCCAGCTGGAAACGCGTCCACGCCTCGCCGTGCAACGACTCGCCCTCCCGGTGCAGCGCGAGCGCCGTGCCGAGCAGGGCCAGGGCCTCGGCGAGATGCGCCCGGTCGCGCTCGACGGCGGCCAGTGCGTGCAGCGACCACGCCCGGTCCTCGGCCTGTTCGTCCGACGCCTGCAGTTCGACCGCCTCGCGCAGCCGCGCCGCCGCCTCGGTGAGATTGCCCTGGTGGTGCAGGGTGATGCCGAGCGAGCAGAGCGCCAGTGCCGTGCCCGCCTCGTTCTGCGCCTCCCGGTAGAGCCCGACGACCGAGGACAGTGTCGTACGGGCCTTGTCCAGCTCTCCGAGCTGCCGGGCCGCGATACCCGTACGCCACTGGACCGACCGCTCCAGCAGTCCCTTGTCGACCGCCTGCGTCAGCTCACTTATCTCGCCCAGCCGGTAGAGGTCGCCACGGAGCAGGCAGTAGTCGCAGAGCGCACCCAGCAGATCCAGTACGGCGCCCTGGCCGACGCCCTCCGCATGCCGCAGCGCGGAGGTGATGAAGCTCGACTCCTCGTCCAGCCAGCGCAGCGCCGCGTCCAGCGAACTGAAACCGTGCGAACCGAACTGCCCCGCCCGGGTGGACATCTTCCCGTCCACCATCCGGATCACCGCACCCGCGAGCTCCGCGTAGTTCTGGATCAGCCGTTCCTGCGCGGCGGTCCGGTCCGCCGGGGCCTCCTCCTCACCCAGCCTGGCCAGGGCGAAGCTCCGCACGAGGTCGTGCAGCCGGTAGCGCGAACCCCGCACGTGATCGAGCAGCCCCGCCCCGCACAGGGCCGTCAGCAGTGACTGGGCCTCCTGCTCCTCGGCGGCCAGCAGCGCCGCGGCGGCCGCCGCGCCCAGGCTGGCGCGCCCGGCCGGCGCGAGCCGGCGCAGCAGCCGCCGGGCCTGCTCGGACTGGTCGGTGTAGCGCAGCCACAGGGCCCGCTCGACCGGGGCGACCGGACCGTACGCGCCGAGACCGGCGGCCAGTGAGGTACGGGTGCGCGACCCGAGCGAGGAGCCCGCGACGCGCAGCGCCAGCGGCAGTCCGCCGCACAGCTCGATGACCGTATCGGTCGACTGCGAGTCGTACGGACCCTCCTCCTGCTCCCCGGCCGACTCCCGCAGCAGCTCCTCGGCGCCCGCCGCGTCCAGCGGGCCCACGGGCAGCTGGTGCACCCACGCCGGGGTGTCGGCGGGCAGGTCCAGGGGGGCGCGGGCGGTGACCAGGACCAGGCTGTCGGAGCGCTCCGGTATGAGCGTGCGGACCTGTTCCGGGTCGCCGGCGTCGTCGAGGACGATCGTCACCGGCGTACCGGTCAGATGCTGGTGGTACAGCTCGCCGAGCCGCCGCACCTGCTGATCGGCGGAGGACCTTCCCCGGACTCCCGGCTCCCGGTCCGCGGCGGCGCCGTCCCGGAACAGCAGCTGTTCACGGGGGGCGCCGAGCCGGTTCAGCAGGTGCAGCAGCGCGTCGCGGGTCGGCAGCGGTTTCTCGCCGGTGACATCGGAGCGCAGATCCACCACGCAGGCACCCCGGAACTGGTCCTTCAGCTGGTGTGCCGCCCGTACGGCGAGCGTGGTGCGTCCGGCGCCCGGGGCGCCGTGCAGCACGACGACGGTCGGCTTCGTCTCCGTCGACGCCCGGGCCGCGTGCACCCACTGGGCGATCTGCGCCAGCTCGGCACGGCGTCCCGCGAACGGCCCGCCGGGGGCGGGCAGATGGCCGAAGGACTGCTCCAGCAGCGACCGCCTGCGCGCGGCCGCGCTGCGGTCCCCGCCACGCAGCTGCGGCGCGGCGGCGGTCTTCTTCTTCGGTGTACGGGACGACGCGGTCAGCATCCGCTGCTGGTCCAGGAACGGCCGGATGCCCCGTACCTCCAGCGCCGCGAGCCACTGCAGCCGGAGCTGCTCGGCGCCGCCGGGCTGTCCGGCGGCGGCTGCCTGCCGGTGGGCGGCGGGCCAGTGCGAGGCGGTCACCTTGGCGACGGTCGCCGCGGCGCCCGCGACGGCGACGACGGCGCCCGCACCGAGCGCCGGCCCGGCCGCGGTGCCCAGCGCCAGGTCGGCCCCGACCGCGGCGACCGCGGCAACTCCCGCCACCAGCAGCGGGGTTCCTACTGTCGTCCGGCTGAACCGTTGCGACAGGGCTTGCCGCCCGGCCTCCGCGGCGTCGAGCGCCTGGGTGTACGCGGCGTACTCCTCGGCCGCGGCCGCCGCCAGCGAATCGAGGGCGGCCCGGCCGCGCGCCGTCAGCGCGCCGGGGTCGGTCCTCCCTCCCGACCTGCGTACCTCTTCCTCCACGGCGCGTACCAACAGCCGTTCGGCTTCGGCCCGGTGGCTGTCCCGCATGTATGTCCCCCTCCGAGAGCTCCTGCTCGGGACAAGTGTCCTGCGTGGGGCGGCCGAGCGCGAGAGAGCATGGCGGGCAAGTGACCCGGGGCGAACGGCCGTTGCCCTCGGCCGGCGAGCCCTGGACCTGGCGGGCGCTCGGGCCGGAAGGCCGCTGTACGCACCGGGGGAGCGGCGGCCCGGTGCGGCGCTGTCAGGTGGTTCCCAGGGGGTCCGGGCCAGGGCATCGGCCAGGGCATCGGCCAGGATCCGGGCCGGCCGGTTGTGCCGCTCGGACGCGTTCGGGTTCACGACGGCCATCCCGTCCACGATCTCGATGCCGGCGCACTGTTCATCGGACCAGGAGTCGTACTGCTCCGCGCTGATCCGGGTGTGCATCCACGCGGGAGTGCGGTTTCCCCCTTCTGTGTTTCTTCTCCGTCCCGGCGCACCCGGCAACCCTGGGACCGGTCGACCCTTGCCGGGCTCGTCGGAGCCCGCCCGGCGCGCCGTCCCAATGAATGCCCGTCCCGGGTGAGTTGTGACGAGTGGGGAGGCGGCCGTCCACCACGTGTCGGCGCACGAGTGCGGTTCGGCCAAGCGAGGCAGAGCCCGTGCGGGCCTCACTTGCGGGGGTGGGCGTTGTGAGAGGCTGGATCGCATGAACCGGCTGGCTGGTGTGACCTCGCCTTATCTGCTTCAGCATGCTGACAATCCCGTCGACTGGTGGCCTTGGGGGCAGGACGCTTTCGAGGAAGCACGGCGGCGCAATGTACCCGTCCTGCTGTCGGTCGGCTACTCGGCGTGCCACTGGTGCCATGTGATGGCGCACGAGAGCTTCGAGGACGAAGCGGTCGCGGCGTACATGAACGAGCACTTCGTCAACGTGAAGGTCGACCGCGAGGAGCGGCCGGACGTCGACGCCGTGTACATGGAGGCCGTGCAGGCGGCGACCGGTCAGGGGGGCTGGCCGATGACCGTCTTCCTGAACGCCGACGCCGAGCCGTTCTACTTCGGGACGTACTTCCCGCCCGAGTCCCGCCACGGCATGCCGTCCTTCGTGCAGGTCCTCGAAGGTGTCTCCGCCGCCTGGCGCGATCGCCCCGAGGAGGTCGCCGAGGTCGCCGGGCGCATCGTCCACGACCTCGCCGGCCGGTCGCTGGCGCACGGCGGGGAGGGGCTGCCCGGCGAGCAGGAGCTCGCGCAGGCACTGCTCGGGCTGACCAGGGAGTACGACGACAAGCACGCCGGCTTCGGCGGCGCCCCGAAGTTCCCGCCGTCCATGACGATCGAGTTCCTGCTGCGCCACCACGCCCGTACCGGCGCCGAGGGTGCCCTCCAGATGGCCGCCGACACCTGTGGGGCGATGGCCAGGGGCGGGATGTACGACCAGCTCGGCGGTGGGTTCGCCCGCTACTCGGTGGACCGGGAGTGGATCGTTCCGCACTTCGAGAAGATGTTGTACGACAATGCGTTGCTCTGCCGGGTCTACGCCCACCTGTGGCGGGCGACGGGCTCGGAAACGGCCCGCCGGGTGGCGCTGGAGACCGCCGACTTCCTGGTGCGCGAGCTGCGGACGGCGGAGGGCGGGTTCGCCTCGGCGCTCGACGCCGACAGCGACGACGGCAGCGGCAGGCACGTCGAGGGCGCGTTCTACGTGTGGACGCCCGGTCAGCTGCGGGAGGTGCTGGGCGAGGAGGACGCCGCGTTCGCCGCGGAGTACTTCGGGGTGACCGAGGAAGGCACCTTCGAGGAGGGCGCGTCGGTGCTGCAACTGCCCGGTGGCGGCGCGGGGGTGGACGCGGACCGGGCCGCCGGGGTGCGGGCCCGGCTGTTCGCGGCGCGCGAGGAGCGTCCCCGCCCGGGGAGGGACGACAAGGTGGTGGCGGCCTGGAACGGACTGGCCATCGCCGCGCTCGCCGAGACCGGCGCGTACTTCGGCCGGCCGGACCTGATCGAACGCGCCACCGAGGCGGCGGACCTGCTGGTCCGGCTCCACATGGGCGAGGTGGCCCGGCTGGTCCGGACGTCCAGGGACGGCCGGGCGGGATCCAACGCGGGCGTCCTGGAGGACTACGGCGATGTGGCGGAGGGCTTCGTCGCGCTCGCCGCCGTCACCGGAGAGGGCGCCTGGCTGGAGTTCGCCGGCTTCCTGCTCGACATCGTGCTCCAGCACTTCTCGGGCGAGGGCGGCCAGCTGTACGACACCGCGGACGACGCCGAACGGCTGATCCGCCGCCCGCAGGACCCGACCGACAGCGCCACCCCGGCGGGCTGGACGGCGGCGGCCGGGGCGCTTCTCTCGTACGCGGCGCACACCGGTTCGCAGGCCCATCGCACCGCTGCGGAAGGGGCGTTGGGGGTGGTGAAGGCGCTCGGGCCACGCGTTCCGCGGTTCATCGGGTGGGGGCTCGCGGTCGCCGAGGCGCAGCTCGACGGCCCGCGTGAGGTGGCGGTCGCCGGTCCGGTCGGCGGCGAGCTGCACCGTACGGCGCTGCTGGGGCGGGCGCCGGGCGCGGTGGTCGCCGCGGGGGAGACGGGCGGTGCGGAGTTCCCGCTGCTGATGGACCGGCCGCAGGCGGAGGGGCGGCCGACGGCGTACGTCTGCCGGCACTTCGTCTGTGACGCGCCGACGACGGACGCGGAGGAGCTGGCCCGGAAACTCGGCGGCTGAGGTCGGCGCGAGACCGGTGCGTCCCCGCGCACCGGTCTGCCGCGTGACGGTCGTGGCCGCGCGCCCCGTACAGGCCGGGCACGGCGTCCCGGCCGGCGTCCTCTCAGCGCGCGAACCCGTCCAGCAGGGCGTCGAAGGTGCGGTTCACCAGGACCGTCAGGTCGTCGCGGTGACCGCGCTCCGCCCAGTAGAGCGTGGTCTCCTGGAGGGCCCCGAGCAGCGCCGTCGCGAAGACCCTGACCTCCAGGTCCCGGGGGTCACGGCCGCCGCGTTCGGCGAGGATCTCGGAGAGCATGCGGCTGGTGACCGACATGCTCTCCGCCATCCGCGCCCGGATCGCCGGCACCTCGACCATCAGCCGGCTCCGGAGGATCGCTTCCTCGCGTTCCTCGCCCCGGGCGGTCTCCGCTGCCAGGGCGAGCACATGGCGCAGGGAGTCGATCGGCGACTCGCCCGCCGGTCGGGCGCGCATCTCCTGGGCCAGGACCGGGTCGAGTTCGTCGGTGAGGACGATGTCCTCCTTCGTCGGGAAGTACCGGAAGACCGTGGACGGTGAGACCTCGGCGGCCTCGGCGATCTGCTCGACGGTGGTCGCCTCGTAACCCTGCTCGGCCACCAGCCGGTACATGGCGCTGCGGATCGCGCTCCGGGTCTTGATCTTCTTGCGCTCGCGCAGCCCGAGCGGGGGCTGCGCGGTGCCGGCGGGGGTGTGGTGCGAGGTGGCGGCCATGTGCGCCATTGTCACGCATCGGCCGGTGACGGAGCCAAGCCCTCCGTTCCGGGCAGCGCGGCCGTTTCCGGGTCGGCCGCGGGCGCGTCCCGGCCCGGCAGCAGGGTGGCGGCCAGCAGCGCGGTGGCCAGTGCGGCGCCCGCGCAGACCAGCAGGATCACGTCCATGCCGTGCAGGTACGCGGTGTCCGCGGCGTCCGCGAGGCGGTGGTCGCCCCGTGCGGCGGCGACCAGGTGGGCCGCGACGACGGAGTCGGAGGCGGCGGGCGGGGCTCCGCCGGGCAGCCGGCCGGTGTACGCGGCGGCCAGCAGTGAACCGAGCAGGGCGATGCCGATCGCCGAGCCGGTCTGCCGGACGGTGGACAGCAGCCCGGATCCGCTCCCTGCCCGGTCGGCGGGGAGGGCGCCGAGCGCCGCCGACATCGCCGGCACCATGGCGAAACCGAATCCGAGGCCGACGACGGGGAGCCACAGGGCCGTGAAGCCGTAGCCGCTGCCGGCGTTCGTACGGCTGCCGAGCGCCGCCGCGAGAGCGAGCACCACGAGCCCCGCGGTGATCGCCGCACGTGAGCCGAAGCGCTCCACGACGGGCCCGGTCGCCTTTGCCGCGACCAGCAGTCCGCCCATCAGCGGAAGCAGCCGCAGGCCGGTGCCGAAGGCGTCGTTGCCCAGCACGGCCTGCAGATAGGGCGGCAGTACGAACATCAGGCCGGAGAACACGAACATGCCCAGGGTCGCCGCGAGCGTGTTCAGGACGAAGGGGCGGTGGCGCAGCAGGCCCATGTCCAGCATGGGGCGTGCGGTGCGGCGTTCGCGCACGACGAGTGCGCCGATCAGCGCGACGGCGCCGGCCTGTGTGCCGATCACGAGCGGATCGCCCCAGCCGCGCCCGGGGGCCTCGATGATGCCGTAGATCAAGGCGCCGAGACCGGCCGCGGTGAGCACCGTGGACACCGTGTCGACCTCTGGCGAGGCCGGGTCGCGGGTCTCGGGCAGCAGCAGGACGCAGGCGGTGATCCCGATCGCGGCCATGGGGATGTTGATCAGGAAGATCGAGCCCCACCAGAAGTGGTTGAGCAGCCAGCCTCCGATGATCGGGCCGAGCGGCATGCCGAGTGCCGAGGCGGCGGTGATGATGCCGACGGCCCTGGCCCGGTCCCGGGGCGCGCCGAAGAGCGAGGGCAGGACGGCGAGGGCGAGCGGCATGACGAGTGCGGCGCCCATGCCCATGACCGCGCGGGCGGCGATCACCGGCGCGACGCTCGTGGCGAGGGAGCCGATGACCGAGCCGGTCAGGAAGACGGCCAGGCCGGCGATGAGCATCCGCCGGCGGCCGAAGCGGTCGCCCAGCAGTCCGGCCGGGAGCATCAGCGCGGCGAGGACGATGACGTACACGTCGGTCATCCACTGCTGCTGTCCGATGGTGGCGCCGAGCTGCTCGGCCATGGTGGGCAGCGCCACGCTGAGGATCGTCATGTCGAATCCGAGCACGAGCATGCTCGTGACCAGTGCGCCCAGGGCCCACCAGCGTCGGTTCACGGTTCACTCCTTTGAGAGTTTAAGTCAAATGAAAGTAACTCTCAAAAGATTGAAGCTGTCAATATGCACGCGCGTCGACACGGCAGTCATGGCGGATGGTGGTGTATCCAGCACGCTCCGTGTCCGGAGGTGGGTGTGGTGAGGTGACCCGGTGCGGGATGCGGGCGGCCGTCGGCGCCCGGGAATGCCGAATGGCCGCGGCATGCGGGCCACGGCCATCGGGGGACGGGAGGAGGGCGAGCTGGGGCCTCGCTCAGCTGTGGTTGTACGCCACCAGCGAGATGCCCACGTAGTGCACGGCGAACGCCGCCAGGGTCAGCGAGTGGAAGACCTCGTGGAAGCCGAACCATCGCGGCGACGGATTGGGCCGCTTGATGCCGTAGATGACGCCCCCGGCGCTGTACAGCAGCCCGCCGACGACGACCAGGACGAGCACCGCGATCCCGCCGGTGTGCATGAAGTCGGGCAGGAAGAAGACCGCCGCCCAGCCCATCGCGATGTAGCAGGGCGTGTAGAGCCAGCGCGGGGCGCCGACCCAGAACACCCGGAAGGCGATGCCGGCCGCCGCCGCCCCCCAGACCGCCCAGAGGAGCGGGCGTCCGGTGGACTCCGGGAGCAGCAGCAGGGTCAGCGGGGTGTAGGTCCCCGCGATGATCAGGAAGATGTTGGCGTGGTCGAGCCTGCGCAGCACCGCCTCGCCGCGGGGGCCCCACGTGCCGCGGTGGTAGACCGCGCTCACGCCGAAGAGCAGACACGCGGTCAGGACGTAGATGCCGCAGGCGATCCGGCCGCGGGCGCTGTCCGTCAGGGCGATCAGGGCGATCCCCGCGATCAGCACCGCGGGGAACATCCCCGCGTGCAGCCAGCCGCGCAGCCGTGGCTTGACCGGGAGGGGTGCTGCCTCGGCGGGGCCGGGCGCGGCTGGTTCGGCCTCGGCGGGTTCGGGTGCGGCGGCAGCAGCAGTCATGTCCGCATGCTACCTACGCAACCGTAGGTAGCGAATTCGAGTGGCGATGCTCACGTGGGCGGCCCTCTGGACATATGGGCGAATCGGTCGGATGATCAAATGAGTGCGGTCGGCACCGGATGAGCGGCTACGAAGCATCCGGGTCGCAGCCCCCACGGGGCACCTGTCCAAAAGACCCCTCGACAAGGAGCGATCGTGGCGCGCACCATCGCGGCTCCCCTCACTGTTCCCACCCGTCACCAGGAGCTCGTTTCCTGGGTGAACGAGATCGCAGCCATCACCGAGCCGGACCGTGTGGTCTGGTGCGACGGCTCCGAGGCCGAGTACGAGCGCCTGTGCGGGGAGCTCGTGGCCAAGGGCACGTTCACCAAGCTCGACGAGATCAAGCGACCGAACTCGTACTACGCCGCCTCCGACCCGAGCGATGTCGCCCGCGTCGAGGACCGCACCTTCATCTGCTCCGAGAAGGAGGAGGACGCGGGCCCGACGAACCACTGGAAGGCGCCCGCCGAGATGCGGGAGATCTTCACCGGTGAGAAGGGTGTCTTCCGCGGCTCGATGCGCGGCCGCACGATGTACGTCGTGCCGTTCTGCATGGGACCCGTCGGCTCCCCGCTCTCCGCGATCGGCGTCGAGATCACCGACTCCGCGTACGTGGCCGTCTCGATGCGCACGATGACGCGCATGGGGCAGGCGGTCCTCGACGAGCTCGGCACCGACGGGTTCTTCGTGAAGGCCGTCCACACCCTGGGCGCACCCCTGGAGGAGGGCCAGGAGGACGTTCCGTGGCCGTGCAACTCCACCAAGTACATCTCGCACTTCCCCGAGGACCGTGAGATCTGGTCGTACGGCTCCGGCTACGGCGGCAACGCCCTGCTCGGCAAGAAGTGCTACGCGCTCCGCATCGCCTCCGTCATGGCCCGCGACGAGGGCTGGCTCGCCGAGCACATGCTGATCCTCAAGCTCACGCCGCCGCACGGCGAGCCGAAGTACGTGGCCGCCGCGTTCCCGAGCGCCTGCGGCAAGACCAACCTCGCCATGCTGGAGCCCACGATCTCCGGCTGGACCGTCGAGACCATCGGTGACGACATCGCCTGGATGCGGTTCGGCGCGGACGGCCGGCTCTACGCGATCAACCCCGAGGCCGGCTTCTTCGGCGTCGCGCCCGGCACCGGCGAGCACACCAACGCCAACGCCATGAAGACCATGTGGGGCAACTCCGTCTTCACGAACGTCGCGCTCACCGACGACAACGACGTCTGGTGGGAGGGCATGACGGAGGAGCTCCCCGCGCACCTCACGGACTGGAAGGGCAACGACTGGACCCCCGAGTCCGGCACGCCCGCAGCCCACCCCAACGCCCGCTTCACCGTGCCGGCCGGCCAGTGCCCGATCATCGCGCCGGAGTGGGAGGACCCGAAGGGCGTGCCGATCTCGGCCATACTCTTCGGCGGCCGTCGCGCCTCGGCCGTACCGCTGGTCACCGAGTCCTTCGACTGGCAGCACGGTGTCTTCCTCGGCGCCAACGTGGCCTCCGAGAAGACCGCCGCCGCCGAGGGCAAGGTCGGCGAGCTGCGCCGCGACCCGTTCGCCATGCTGCCGTTCTGCGGCTACAACATGGGCGACTACATGAACCACTGGATCAAGGTCGGCGCCGACAAGCCCGACCAGTCCAAGCTGCCGAAGATCTACTACGTGAACTGGTTCCGCAAGAACGACGCGGGCAAGTTCGTGTGGCCGGGCTTCGGGGAGAACGCCCGCGTCCTGAAGTGGATCGTCGAGCGCCTGGAGGGCAAGGCCGAGGGCGTCGAGACGCCGATCGGCATCCTGCCCGCCAAGGGCGCCCTGGACACCGACGGCCTGGGCCTGTCCGAGGCCGAGCTGGACTTCCTGCTGACGGTCGACAAGGAGGTCTGGCGCGAGGAGGCGGCGCTGGTTCCCGAGCACCTCAACACCTTCGGTGACCACACGCCGAAGGAGCTGTGGGACGAGTACCGCGCGCTCGTCCGGCGCCTGGGCTGATGCGTGCCGGGCGGCGCCTTCAGGGGCGTCGCCCGCCCGGGTGCGCCTCCACGGCGCGCCCCCGCTGCCCCGCGGCCGGGTCTCTCGACATCCGCCCTGACCTGTGGCGTCAACGACCGGCTGCGGAACGGCCCCCGGAACCCCGATACGGTTCCGGGGGCCGCCCTTTCCCGCCCCATTTATAAGGAACGCCCGAGCATCTCCCTACGCTTGTGCACGAAACCTTCACATGGCTCCATCGTTCCTGTGCATGTGTGCCGGCAGGCTGCTGCGCCCTCTGCGTGTGCGCCGGCAGGGCCGCCGTGGGACGGTCAACCCGGCCCGCACGGAGCTCAGTTCGACCGCCCCCGGTCCTCCAGGTACCGCGTGTGGGTCTGCTGCCTGCGCGCCTCGGCCTCCCGCAGCCCCGCGGCCAGCTCCTCCGCCTCCCGGTGCAGCAGCGACAGCTGCTGTTCGAGATGGCGCTCGGGCGGCTCCGTGCCCGGAGCGAGCCGCGTCCACCAGCGGGTCCGCAGATACGTGTCGACGGACTCCGGGATGTCCTGGTGCACGGCGCGCGACAGGGCGTGGATGCCCTCCGGGTCGGCGCCCAGCGCCTCCGAGACCCAGCCGGTCGTGAGCAGCCCCTCCAGCAGCTCCGTGAGCTCGACGAGCCGCCCGGACGCGGCGGGCGGCAGCTCCACCTCGCCCAGGTACTCCCGCAGCGTCGCGAAGTCGGCGCGCAGTGACTCCAGTTGGGACGAGGGGTCGGGGAAGTCCGGGGCGGGCGGCCGTTCCGGCGGGGCGATCAGCGCACCGGCCCCGTACAGCCCGGCGATCACCACCGGCCAGTACACGCCCGCGATCCCGGTGAAGGTGAGCGCGAGCCCGGCGATCCCGCACGCGCTCCCGGTGAGGTTCTTCCGGGACTCGATGTACGCCATGACCCGGCCGGGCGCTCTACTGGTAGCCACGGATCTCCTCGAACGCCCCGTCCAGGGAACCCGGTCCCCGGTCCTTCGTCGCGTCGAAGAGCCGGCCGCCGGTCAGGGCGGCGATCCGGTCCAGCTCCGCCCGGTCCGCGTCGCCGAAGACGACCGGGAAGACGGGGGTGGCACGCCGCGCCGCCGGGAGCGCGCGGTAGAAGGCGGCGAACTCCCCGGCCGTGTCGCCCGTCGTGTTCTCACCGTCCGTCATCAGGACGATCGAGGTGAACGCCGACTCGGTGTCCGGCCCCAGCCGCTCGTACGCGGATTCCAGACTGGAGAAGATCGCCGTCTCGCCGCTCGCGGTCAGTGCTGCGGTGTCCGCCTTGATCGCCGCGAGCCCGGCCTGCGGACCGGCGGGGTCGACCGTGTGCGTGCGCACCTGCTTCACGGATGACCCGAACGGCAGCAGGGTGACCTCCTCCCGTTCCCGGAAATCCCCGGTCAGCCCGGTGAGCGCCGCCTTGAGCCTGCGCAGCCGCTCGCCTTTCATCGACCCGGAGGTGTCCAGGACGTACACGGTGCGCGAGGGCCGCCGCAGCTTGTTCTCGTAGCTGTCGAGCAGCCCGTCCGCGACGGACCGCGAGCCGGGGAAGGGCAGTTCACGCCGCGCCTCGGCGGAGAGCGGCGCCGCGGGACGGACGGAGGCCACGACCGGACGGCGGAACGTCTCCCGGGTCAGCTGCCGCTGCACGGCGGGTGAACGGAGGTACGTGGTCAGGACGCGCGCCGAGTCCTTCGCGGCCGGCGAGGCGGTCGCGAGCAGGCTCAGCGGGTAGTCGGCCGTCACCACGCCGTCCCGCGGCCGGATCACCGTCAGCCCGGTGCGGCTGTCGCGGTTGAGGGAGAGCAGCACGGACTCGTAGTTGATCAGCGCGTCGACGGAGCCGCGACGGGCGTACGCGGTGGCCAGCCACCCGGACGAACCGGAGGTCAGTCGCTGCCCCGCGAAGAACTCCCGCAGTTTCCCGCTCGCCCTGCGGACATCCGCGTCGGTCAGCGCGGACTGGGCGCCGGACAGTGCGGAGGCGACCGAAACCAGTGCGGAGAAACCGGAGTTGGAGCGTGCCGGGTCCGTCATGCCATAGGTCAGCCGTCCGTCCGCGACCGCCCGGTGCACCTGCGCCCAGGTGACGTCCGCCGGGTCCCAGCCCAGCCGCTCCACCACCGCGGGCTTCACACCGAGGGCGACCGGCGAGGTCATCAGCGGGGTCTCGGACGTGATCCGCCGTGCTGCGTCGGGGCGGAGCCGCAGATAGTCGTCGGACGACAGCCACACCGCGTCGTACGCCCCGTCCGCCTTCCCGGACCCGAGCTCCTCGACGGCGTCGAGCGTCCCGGTCCAGGTGGGCCGCACGGTGACCCCGGTCGCCTTCCGCGCCTGCTCCAGCAGCGGTTCCATGTCGGCGAGTTCACTGGACGCGAGCACACGCAGCGTCCCGGCGCGCGGGGCGCCGCCGTCCTTCGCGCCGGGTGCGGCGGGACGGTCCGCCGAACATGCCGCAGCCGGTACGAGCACTGCGGTGGCCAGCAGCCCCGCGAGCGTGCGCGTCATCCGCCGCCGCAGCCGTCTCAGCCGGGCCGTCATCCGAGACCACCGCCGTCGAGTGCCCCCACGGACCGGCTGCGCTCCAGGTGCACGCTCGCCTGCTGGAGTTCGGCGGTCAGCGACTCGACGGTCGCCGCCATCGACTCGGTCGCCTGCACCTTGTACGTGTCGATCGCGTCCAGCGTCCGGTAGATCTGCTGGAACGCCGTCCGCAGCGTCTCCGCGCCCACCGCCGGGTCGGCGGCGATCCGCTGGACCTCCCCGCTCTGCGTGGCGAGCATCTCCGCATTGCCGCGGATCAGCTCCTCCGTCGTGGAACGCAGCACCTGCACCTGCTCCGTCACCTTGCGCTGGCTCTCCAGCGCCGATGCCAGCATCACGGCGATCCGCAGCGCCGACACGGTCGTGGTGGCGGCCCGGTCGACGCCCCTGATCAGCTCCTCGTTGTTGCGCCGGACCACGTCCATCGCCAGGTACCCCTGCGCGCAGACCGCCAGCTGGGTCAGCAGGTCCTGGTGCTTCTGCCGTACCGGGAACAGCACATCGGCCCGCAGGGCGTCCGCCTGCGCGGGGTCGGCGGCCTCCGCCGCCCGGATGCGCTCCTCGACCGCGCCGTCCAGGGACTCGGTGAGGACCACGTACTCCTGGAGCTTGCCCATCGTCTCCCAGAGCCGGGTGCGCTCGGTGTGCAGGGCGGCGTTGTCGCGGCGCAGTTCGTCCTGGCCGCCGCGGAGCGAGCCCACGATCCTGTTGAGGGTGGACTGCGCGGAGGCGTACTTCGCGACATGGTCGCGCAGCCTGTTGCCGCCGGGAAGTCTCGCCAGCAGCCGGCGGGCGCCGCGGCCGGGGGTGTCGCGCGGATCGAGGTCCTCGACTGTACGGCGCAGCTCGACGAGCGAGGCACCGACCCTCGACTGCGCGTCGCCGTCCCCGGACCCGGCCGAGAGCTCGCGGAGGGTCCGGTCCAGCATCCGGTTGGACTGCTGGGCGGCGCTGCGGATGTCGCCCTGTCCGAGGGCGGCGATCTCGCCGATCCTGGTGGTGAATTCGGGCGAGCGGGCGTCGAGTCCGGCGAGGCCGCCGACGTACTCGGCGGCCCGCCGGGTCATCTCCGCCCGTACGGAGTCGTCGACCGGGACGAGCCCGGCGGCCTGCTCGGTACGGACGGGGGCGACGGGCTCGGGCGGGGTGAGGACGAGCGGCTGGGGCTCGGCTCCGGTCATGGTGAGGTCTCCCGGGAGGTGTGTGTCGTCAGCCGCGGGTCCGGCGGGCCATCGCGCGCAGCACCGTGGCGGTGGGCACGGGCGCCTGGCGGATCCCGGTCAGCTGTCGGTCGATGTAGTCGCTGTGGCCGGCGGTGGCGGCGGTGAACTCGGCGGCCGCGCCCTGGGGCCGGAAGCCGTGCCGTACGGCCAGCCTGCGCAGCGCGGGGTCGGTGGAGAGCAGCTCACCGAAGGCCAGGCCCGGGGCGGTCAGCGGTACGAGGGTGTGGTCGCTGGAGACGGTGGTGTCGGGGTAGAGGACGACCAGGTCCCCGAGCTCCTGCTGCTGCTTCTGCAGCAGCAGCGAGGCGACCTGTGACTCGTACACCAGGACCAGTGGATTGCCGACCCCGCTGATGAAGTCCCGGAACGGCGCGTCACTGCTGGTCTGCTGCGCGCCCTGCACCTGGATGAGTTTCCTCAGCAGGGGTGCGGTGCGGTCGATCGCGGCGTCGTCGGCGGCGACCCGGCCGCCGTCGGCGACGTACGAGGCGGCGGCGAGGTAGAGCGCGCCTGAGTTGGAGGTGACCGGATCGGTGCTCGTGATGAAAACTGTCCCGGTCAACTCGGCGTGTTTTTCGGCGCCCTTGAGCTGCTGCCAGGTGCGGTCCGCCTTCGCGGCCTTCAGGTACGGGGCCATCAGCAGTTTCCCGCTGGACCCGCTGCCCAGCGTGGCCAGTCCGTTCTCCGCCAGTACCTGCGCGGCGGCGCGGTGTGCGACGACCACGAGCGGGGAGTAGAAGGGCCGGAGCGGGCCGCCCGTGACAGAGGTCCTGCGTTGCAGCTCGTCGGCGGGCGCCTTCGAGCCGGGAAAGGCGAAGTCGTACCCCTCCAAGGGGAGTTGGTCCATGGCCCAGGACCCGGACGTCTCCGTCTTCACGGTGAAGCCCCTGGCGGCGAGGGCCTTCACCACATCGGGGTCGGCGAAGAACTCCGCCTTCTCCGACCCGATCACTCCACGCACGGTCTTCGTTGCCGTGCTCGTGTTCCTGTGGTCGCGGCCCGCTGCGACGGCTACTGCCACTCCGCCGATCAGCAGCACCGCCAGGACGATTCCCACGATGCGTCTCACAGGGGCAGCCTGCTCGCGGAAACCCACATTCCGGGCGGAGTTGAGTGGACGGCAGGTGAAGGGCGCATCCCAGTACGCAACGGGAGCGGACGGTTCGCCCTTCCGTCCGGGAGCTGAGTCCGTGTTCGGCCCGGTGGGCGCGACGGATGGGTGGCGCCCGGTCCACGCGCCTCGGCGGCCCGTGGACCGGGGCCGTCAGAGGGCGCCGACCGTTCGCGCGGGGGCGGCTGCGGTGGTGCCGGCCGCGGTGGCGACGGGCGGAGGGGCGACCGCCGCGGTGTGCGCGTCCATCCGCTCGGCCGCGAGGATCGCGGCGGCCGTGTCGGCGCGGGACGCCGCCACCACCAGGGCGCGGCCCGCGAGGGCGTGCGCGCGGCGGTGGAGCGTGAGCGGTGCGGCATCGGTCGGGCCGGCGTGCCGGGCCGGCGCCGCACCGCGAAGCCGGGTGACCTCCCCGGCGATGCGGTCGCCCGCCTCGCCGAGGCCCAGCTCGTCGGTGACCGCGAGCAGGGCAGCCAGGTGTCCGGCGAGCTGGATGTCCAGCTCCTCCTCGCGGGAACGGTGCGGGAAGTCGTCGGTGCGGTCGGCCGGTGTGTGGACCGATTTGGTGCGGATCGGTTCGTACATGGATGGCCTCCTGGTCGTGCTGTGGAACCATCCTAGCTTGGATTCAGTCTAAAGTTGTCTGCAATCCGGCATTTGTGGATCCGGTGTCCGGTCAGGGCTGGCTGTAACCGTCCAGGAAGTTCCCGATCCGGCTCACCGCGTCCGTCAGATCCTCGACCGAGGGCAGCGTCACGACCCGGAAGTGATCGGGGTCCGGCCAGTTGAACCCGGTACCGTGCACGACCATGATCTTCTCGGCCCGCAGCAGGTCGAGGACCATCTCCCGGTCGTCCTTGATCTTGTAGACCTTGGGGTCGAGCCGGGGGAAGAGGTACAGCGCCCCCTTCGGCTTGACGCAGGTGACGCCCGGGATCTGCGTCAGCAGGTCGTACGCGACATCGCGCTGCTCCAGGATCCGGCCGCCCGGCAGGACCAGGTCGTTGATCGACTGCCGGCCGCCGAGCGCCGTGGCCACCGCGTGCTGCGACGGCATATTGGCGCAGAGCCGCATATTGGCGAGGATCGTGAGCCCCTCGATGTACGAGGCGGCGTGTGCCTTCGGGCCGCAGACCGCCAGCCACCCGGAGCGGTATCCGGCCACCCGGTAGTTCTTGGAGAGACCGTTGAACGTCAGCACCAGCAGGTCGGGCGCGATGGTCGCGGTCGGAGTGTGTGTGGCTCCGTCGTACAGGATCCGGTCGTAGATCTCGTCGGAGCAGACGACCAGGTTGTGGCGGCGGGCGATCTCCGTCAGCCCCCGCAGCATCTCGTCGTCGTACACCGCGCCCGTCGGATTGTTCGGGTTGATGATCACGATCGCCTTGGTGCGGTCGGTGATCTTCCGCTCGATGTCGGCGAGGTCCGGCATCCAGTCGGCCTGCTCGTCGCAGCGGTAGTGCACGGCCGTACCGCCGGCCAGCGACACCGAGGCGGTCCACAGCGGATAGTCCGGTGCGGGTACCAGCACCTCGTCGCCGTCGTCGAGCAGCGCCTGCATCGACATCTGGATCAGCTCGGAGACGCCGTTGCCCAGGTAGATGTCCTCGACGTCGAGCTCGATGCCCTTGGTCTGGTAGTGCTGCATCACCGCGCGGCGTGCGGACAGCAGTCCCTTCGCGTCGCCGTAGCCGTGCGCCCCGGAGAGGTTGCGCAGTATGTCTTCGAGGATCTCCGGCGGGCACTCGAACCCGAACGCGGCAGGGTTGCCGGTGTTCAGCTTGAGGATGCGATGTCCGGCTGCCTCCAGCCGCATCGCCTCCTCGAGCACGGGGCCGCGGATTTCGTAACAGACGTTGGCGAGCTTCGTGGACTGGATGACCTGCATGGCAGCGAGGATACGGCGGTGTTTCGGACGGTGCGCGAGGGTTGCCCGCAGGTTGACCCGGCCGGGGTACCGGGGCCGCCCGCCCGGTCTTCCATCGCCATGCACCCGCCGCCCGCGGCCGTGGGAAGCCTGGCCGGGGACGGCGGCGCGGCTTGGAATGGGTGCGTGAGGGATCCAGGCGGTGAGATGCGCCACGCGAGTGGTCCGCGCCGGCCTCAGCCGGGCAGGCGGGTACCCTCCGGGAGGCGGATGCCGAAGCGCTCGGCCAGGATCCGCAGCACCTCCTCGCCGTCCGCCGGCTCCTGCTCCGTCACCGTGCCGTCCGGCGCGGTCCGTGTGAGCGTGCGGCCGGACAGGGCCAGGTGCCCGTCCTCGGTGGTGCGCTGGACGTACACCAGGCGCTGGAACGGGGAGCGGGGGTTGGTCGCGATGTGCCAGTTGATGACCTCGTAGTCCGGTGCCTCGAACGGCTCCAGCGTGAACGCGTACAGGTCCTCCCAGGCCCCGGCACCGGTCCGTGACTGCAGTGTCCACAGCGTCAGCGGGCCCTCGTGCGGTGTGTGGACGAGCCGGTGCCGGCGCGGGGCGTCGTGCAGCTCCGCATCCGCCACCAGCGGGATCGGCTCCAGCAGCGCGCCGCTCGCCCCGAAGCCGACGTCGGCGATGTACGGGGTCGGCTCACCCGGCACCGCGGCCAGCATCAGCATGTGGGTGCGCGGCCGTACGTTCCCGGGCTCTGCGCCCAGCCGCACCCGGGCGCAGAGCAGCGTGATGCCGAACCCGAGTGCTCTCAGCGCCGCGGCGAGCAGGGTGTTGTGCTCGTAGCAGTACCCGCCGCGTTCACTGCGTACGAGCTTCGCCTGCAGGTCCGCGAGCGCGAGCGAGGGCACGATGCCGCGCACCGGGTCCAGGTTCTCGAACGGGATGCCCAGGGAGTGGGCGCGGTGCACGGAGCGCAGCACCTCCGCGGTGGGCCTCCGCTCCCCGGCCCAGCCGATCCGGGCGGCGTACGCGTCGAGGTCGAAGGCGGCGCCGGGAGTCCGGTCGCGGTCGGTCGTCATGCTGCGACCGTACGCAACAGGGGCGGCGGGAGCCTCGGTGAGGGCGCCGATCCACTCGGCCCGCGAGTCCCGGTACCGACGGCCCCCGGTGCCGGGTCCGACGTGTCCTCCGCGCCTCGGACGTGCTTCAACCCCGTTGGGCGGAGCGGCGATGAGGGAAAGGGTCGCCGCATGGTCGCCTTCGGAAAGCAGGACATGGCCGTGCCGGTGCTGCGCGACGCGGACGACATGGTCCCGGCGCTCCAGCAGGCCCTGAAGACCGCACCCGTCGACGAACGCCCGGGCCTGGAACGGGCCCAGGCCCTCCCGCCGAAGGATCCTGCCCGCGACGCCGCCGGCAATCCCCGTTCCTCCAACGGAGGTTACGGATACCGCAGTGGTTCTCCCCTGCGCAGTAACCCGTTGGAAAGAAGCCGCGACAATGAACAGAATCCGATATCGCTCAAAAGGAGGGCGTGTTCAGCGCTCTCCGTGGGACGGTCAGTGCTGACGCGCCACCTGTGCGCCCCGCCGTGTGCCGGCGGCGCCGTTTGTGCAGGTACTGCAGTTTCGTTTCAGCAGCAATCTCGAAGATGAGAGCGAAGTCGAAGGAAAGTTGAGAGCAAGTTGAGAAAATAGTTGCGATCAGGCACTAAATTTTCATGAATACGCCGTCGGTGCGCCGTATTTCGCTCCATCGCGCTCGACTGAACGGTGGACTCCATGAATAAAGTCTTGTGTTCGGTGTCACCTGGATGGATTACTCCTAGTGTCCGAACCAGCGGCATTCGAAATCCGCAGACAGACGCGAGCAATCCCCTCATCAGGCGGTAACTGGCGCCTGACGGGACGTTTTCCCCGACAGGCCCTGCGCATGAGCCGACGACTGCAGACCGTCGGCCGGGTACCGGCGCAAGGCCGTCGAGATACCACCTGGCCAGTGGAGACGAGATCCGTCTCGCACCCACCCGGGACGTAAGCGGACCGAACGCCCCATCACTGCTCGGCAATGTACCGCATTCCGAGCAAGGAGGAGCCCTCATGCCCATCAGTCCGAACCAAGGATCGAGCGGTGGCGGCACACTCGTCACCATCACCGGCACCAACCTCAGCGGCACCACCGCCGTGCGCTTCGGCACGCGGTCGGCCACCGCCGTCACCAACGTCTCACCCACCCAGGTCACCGCCATCTCCCCCTCCGGCAGCGGAGCGGTCGGCGTCACCGTGACCACTCCGGGCGGAACGAGCAACCCGATCCCGTTCTTCTACGTCGGGGCACCGTTCAAGCAGTCCCTCGGCCCGGACTCCGGGTCGACCACGGGTGGTCAGACGGTCACCATCAACGGCACCGGCCTCACCAGCGCCAGCAGCGTCGCCTTCGGCGCCAACACCGCGGTGCCGACAGTGGTGTCCGACAGTCAGATCACGGTCGTCACCCCGGCCGGCGCTGCCGGCACGGTCGGCGTCACCGTCACCACGGCCGGCGGCACCAACAACGGGCTGTCGTACACCTACGTCTCCGTCCCGACGGTGACGTCGGTCGCCCCGGCAGCAGGTCCGACGTCCGGCGGTACGCCGGTGACTGTCACCGGTACGGGCCTCACCAGCGCCACTCAGGTCACCTTCGACGGCGACCCGGCGCCCTTCACCGTGATCTCCGACAGCACGTTGTCGGCGGTCACTCCTCCCGGGGCCGCCGGTCCCGTCGATGTCGTCGTGACCAACGACGCGGGCAGCGCGACCGCCACGGACGCGTTCACCTACGTCGCCGGTCCTGGCATCTGACCGCCACCCCCAGTGGCCGGCCTCCTCGGGGGACCGGCCTGCCCGGAGCGGAAGCGGTGACCCGTCAGGTCTCGCCCGTCCGTCTCCCAGGCCCCCGGCCCGGAACCCCACCCGGGCCGGGGGCCCTCGGCCCGCGATCCGGTCACGCCGACCGGACCCCGGCCGGAAGGAAGGTCCCGGCCTGCGCGGAGCCCGAGCGAACGCAGCGGCGGGCAGCAGCGATCAGTCATCTCCGGCCCCCTGGGCCCGCCCGACACCTTACGGAGACACCGTGAAAGACAACGCCCTCGCGGCGGGATCGGTACGACCGACCGCCGTCGCCGCCGCCCCGGTTCTCACCTCGGCCGTACCGAATTCGGGTCCCGCGGCAGGCAGCAACAACGTCACCTTGAACGGCAGCGGCTTCACCGGAGCCATCGCCGTCACCTTCGGTACCAATCCGGCCCTCGGGTACACGGTGGGCTCCGGCGCGCAGATCACCGCGGTGGCCCCACCCGGGACGGGCACCGTGTCCGTCACCGTCAGGACGCCCGGCGGCACAAGCAATCCGGTCACCTACTCCTATGCCGCGGCGCCCTCCCTCACCGTCGTCTCGCCGAGCCAGGGGCCGACTTCAGGCGGCACTGCCGTCACACTGACCGGCAGCGGTTTCACCGGGGCCACGGCGGTCGCCTTCGGCAGTACGCCCGCCACCACGTACACCGTCAACTCGCCCACGCAGATCAGCGCCGTGACCCCAGCGGGAACGGGTGCGGTACCCGTCACCGTCACCACACCGGGCGGTACCACCGGCCCCGTCTACTTCTTCTACCTGAGCGCGCCCTCTCTCGCGGCCGTCTCGCCGAGCCAGGGGCCGGCTTCCGGCGGCACCGCCGTCACACTCACCGGCAGCGGTTTCACCGGGGCCACGGCGGTCACCTTCGGCAGTACGCCCGCCACCACGTACACCGTCAATTCCCCGACACAGATCTCCGCCGTCGCCCCGGCGGGAGCAGGATCCGTCGCCGTCACCGTCACCGCTCCCGGCGGCACCAGCAACTCCGTCGTCTTCACCTATGTGACGGCACCGGTCCTCGGCTCCCTTTTCCCTGCCCAGGGATCGACCGATGCCGGGGCCGGCGTCACGCTCACCGGAAGCGGCCTGACCACCACCGTCGCCGTCCACTTCGGCGCCACATCTGCCGCGTTCACCGTGCTGTCCGACGCCGCCGTCGTCGCGTTCGCCCCGGCGGGAACGGCGGGCCCCGGCTCCGTCAATGTCACCACGCTCGGCGGTACCAGCAACTCCCTCGTCTACACGCGCGTCGCGCCTCCCATGATCTAGTCGGTACGCCGCGAGGGAGCATGCCCCCTTGCCGTGCCTCTGGCCCAAGTGGGTTGGCTGGGCCGCCGCCTCCCTGGAATGCGGAAGATCGCTGCGTATCGTGACATTAACCGATAAGTCGTGGCGGTCTTCCGTCCGATGACGATCAAGGAGTCGATCTCGTGAGGCGTTTGCGCAACCGAACAATCTGGAGGACCGGAACCCTTGCGGCGCTGGCTGTGGTGGTCGGCTTCGCCTCGCCGGCCGCGGCCGCTGTTTCGTCGTCGACCACCGTTCAGGCGTCGCCCTCATCGGCCATCGTCGGGGCGCCCGTGCAGCTGACCGGGACGGTGACCTGTTCCGGCGACCCCAGCGGAGGTCTCGGCCTGACGCTCTTCGACGGAGGGGACATCCTGACCACCGTGCCCGTCGGCCTCGACGGGCACGCGGAGTACTCAACCAGCTTCACCGTCACCGGCACACACACGATCACGGCCGCGTACAACGGGAACGACGACTGCAGCGCTTCGAACAGCACGGTCGACGTCCAGGTATCGGTGGCGCCGACGCCCCCTGCGCCGCCCACCGGCGGGCTCTGCCTCCTCGTCTGCAGTGGCCTGTTCGGGTTCAACGTGGGTGAGATCCACAACAACCTGGTGTTCCACTAGCCTCCGCGTCCGGCCCACGGCGTCCGGATCGTGGTTCAAGAAAGCGAGGGTGCCCTCCGACCTGGGAGCGACAGGGTTTGTTCAAGGCCCCTGTCGTGCCGGCGCGGAGGGCGCTTTCTGTGTGTGGACGACCGGATCGCATGCCGGGCACCGCCCTGTCGGCCGGACACGAGCGCGCTCCACAAAACAGCCCTGAGGCCACCGCAACGGCGCAGTAAAGCACTGTGCCGCGGTGGGCGAAGATTTGTATGTTCGCTCCATGATCGATGGAGAAGAGCCCGCACCTCTCTTGGGCCTCCGGGCTGATGTGCAGGACCCGGCCCCCGGCGGGGCGGCTGCACCGGTGACCGACCGCTCCTCCCCGTCGCCTCTGGCCCCGGCACAGGCCCGCGCCCTGAGCCATGTCGCCTCGATGTCCTCCGGGCCGCCGCTGGACCGCGCCGCGTGCCTCACACTGAATTTCCACCCCGACCGGATGGCGGGCGACCGCCCGATTCTGGTCAGGCTGGCCGAGGACGGCGTCTACCGTTCGCAGTTCGTCACCGGCACCAGCAACGGCGGGCTGACGGCGCACCTCGGCGGTGACCGCTGGCGCTGGGAGAGCCGGATCTTCGGCGGCGCGTATGACGGTGTGTCCGGTGAACAGCGGCCGGTGTACGGGGCGTTGAACTTCCGGCGCAAGGAGGTCGGGGCGGCGCCGCGCTTCGGTTCCGCGCACTTCAGGCTGACCGCGGGGACGGTCGAGCGTGCCACGTTCTGCTATCCGGACAGCGCCGCCGAGCCCACGGACTTCGGGGTGGCCGACCGTATGCGGCTGATCGAACTGGCCGCGGCCGACAGCCGGGACGCGCTCGACGACTACATCGAGGCCCAGGTGCACGGCCCGGTGTCGCTCGACCGGCACATGGAGGCCCTGGTCCTCGACCCGAGCTACCGGGGTACCGCCGTGGAGGACGCCGCCCGCCGGCTGCCGTGCGCCACGGAATGGCATGCCGGGTTCCGGCTGACCGTCGACGAATTGAGCCGTCACGCGGACTACCGCGGCCAGGAGTTCGTGGATCTCGGTGCCGAGATCGCGCAGGGCGGTCTGCTGGATCCGCGGATCATCGGGGACGCCGTGCGGACGGGCCGCTACGAGGCCCAGTCGCTGAAGAAGGTCTGGCACTGCCTGGCCCGCTTCGGCGCACCGGCCGGCGCGGGGGCTCCGATGCGGACGTCCGCACCGGCCCGCTGAGCCGCGGACCGTCGCCGGAGGGCCCCGGCCCGGTCCGGCGGACGGTACCTCACCGCCCCCTCACCGCCCCCTCGTCCCACATGCGTACGTCCCCGCGCCCCTCTCAGGGCTCCGTGCGGCAACGCCGGTCCGGAAAGGTGGTCTTGCCCCGCCCCCGCGCACCCCTAACAATGCGCATGACAAAACCGAAGGAACTTCGGTCGCAGAAGTCATAGAGGGGACCCCCACATGAAGAAGCCTCTCGTCGGCGCGCTCTTCGCCGTCCTGCTCCTGGGAGCGGGAACGGCACCCGCTGTCGCGGTCACGAACCACGACACGGCGGCGCCGCACCGGACGACACAGCAGGTGGCGCAGCCCGCGTCCGCGCAGATCAAGGCGGTCAACTTCGCCGGCACGGTCGCGCTCAGCAACTGCTCCGGCTCCGTGGTCCGCACGGCCGCGTCGCTCCCCACCGACCCGGCGCTCGTGCTCTCCAACGGGCACTGTCTGGAGACCGGATTCCCCGGACCGGGCGAGGTCGTCCTCGGCCGGCGGTCCACCCGCAGCTTCACCCTGCTGAACTCCGCGGGCAGCGGGGTGGGCACCCTGCGCGCCAGCAAGATCGCGTACGGGACGATGACCGACACCGACATATCGCTGTACCAGCTCACCAGCACCTACGCCCAGATCGAGAGCAGCTACGGCATCAAGGCGTTGGAGCTGAACGCGTCGCACCCGGTCCAGTCCACCGCGATCACGGTCGTCTCCGGCTACTGGAAGCGCACGTACAGCTGCAACATCGACGGTTTCGTCTACCGCCTGAAGGAGGGGGCGTGGACCTGGAAGGACTCGGTCCGCTACACCTCCGCCTGCCAGACCATCGGAGGTACGTCCGGCTCCCCGGTGATCGACAACGCGACCGGCAAGATCGTCGCCGTCAACAACACGGGTAACGAGGACGGCCAGCAGTGCACGGAGAACAACCCGTGCGAGGTCGACGAGAGCGGAAATGTGACGGTCCACCAGGGCATCAACTACGCCGAGCAGACGTACGGCATCGTGCCGTGCATCGGGACCGGCAGCCAGATCGACCTCAACCGGAGCGGGTGCACCCTGCCCAAGCCGTAGCCGAGGGCGGCCGTGGGGGGGGGGCGGGCCGGGCGGCGGCCCCCGGCCGCCGCGCGCCCCCCCCCCCCCCCCCCCCCCCCGGGGGCGCGCGGGGGGCCGGGGGGGCCCGCCCGGGGGGGCGGTTGCAGGTGCCCGGGCACCCAGTTCTACATCACCCGGAGGGGGCCCACCCGCCCAAGGCGTTCGCGGCGGGGGGCCGCCCGCGCGCCCCGTCCCGGGCGGCGCCCACGGAGCGCGGCCTGCCCGCCGCCGACCGCCCGGCGGCAGGCAGGCGCGTCAGGTCCTGCGCCACCGGGCGTTGGCACAGGAGAAGAGGCCGAACGCGGCGAGACCGACGGCGATCACGGCCAGCAGCCACGGTCCGGCGGGGGTTTCGGCGAACGACCTCAGGGTGTCGTCCATGCCCTTGGCCTTCCCCGGCTCGTACGTCACCGCGGCGGCCACCACGAATCCGCCCGCCGTCGCGAAGACGACGCCGCGGGCGGCACCGCCGAACACCCCGGTGACGTCGACCGCCCGGCGCATCCGCTCGGACATCTCGGCCATCCGCAGGTGCTTGTGGTACGTCCTGCGGACGGCCCGTACGGCGATCCAGAGCCCCGCGCCGATGACGACCGCGCCGGCCGCCCCGGCGATCCACCGGCCGCCGGGCAGGTCGAGCACCCTGGCGGTGGCGGACTGCGACTGCCGGTCGCTGGACCCGCTGCCGCTGCTTCCGGAGCCGGCGGCGAACGCGAGGACGGAGAAGGAGACAGCGGCGTAGAACACCGCGCGCGCCGCCGAGGCCGCACGCCTGGTCGCCTTGCGCCCGTCGGGACCCGCCGCGCCGAAGGCGGCCTCGGACAGCCGCCACACGGCCATCCCCACGAGCGCGGCGCCGAGAGCCCAGAGCAGCACACTCCCGAAGGGCTTCTGCGCTATCTCCGCCAGCGCCCCGCCCCGGTCGGCCTGCCCCTTCCCGCCGGAACCCGCACTGCCGCCTCCCCCGTGGAAGGCGATACGCAGGGCGAGAATCCCGACCAGGAAATAGATCACCCCACGGGCCACGAAACCGGCCCGGGCACCGGCCTCGACAGCCGAACCGTGAGCTGCTCTGCGGGCTTTTCCCCGACCCCGCCGCGTAATTGCGGAAGTATTCATAGCACCCGGTTGCCCCGGGGTGTGGAACGGAAACAAGAGGCCGGAAAGGCCTGTTCAGGGGCGCTTGTGCGGCACGAGGGGTGTGCGGGGAGAAATACGGGGCAACCGGATGGACGGAGGTTGATAACCCATGGTTCCCCTTCTTCTCGTTCTCCTGCTCGCCCTGATTCTTTTCGGCGCGGGATTCGCCCTGAAGATTCTCTGGTGGGTCGCCGTCATCGTGCTGGTCCTCTGGCTGCTCGGGTTCGTCGTCCGGTCCGGGAACGGTGCGGGCCGGGGCCGCTGGTACCGCTGGTAGCCGGCGCACCCGCCCCGCGGCACCGCCGCACCCGCCCCGCGGCACCGCCGCACCCGACCGTCCGCGCGCCGCGGGACCCCCCCCGACCCGGCCCCCCGTGGGCCCCCGCCCCCCCCCCCCGCCCCCGGGCGCCGCAAACGGCGGGCCCCCACGCCCCCCCCAACCCG
>NZ_JBHVWN010000045.1:0-66512 GCF_042882275.1 Streptomyces sp. NPDC058231
CCCCGATACTGGATGTATCGGGGGGATCCCGACAACGCGGCGAGCGTGCGTGCGAGACGTCGCCGAGCAGGCGGGACTTTCGAAACACGCCCTAGGGCCTAGGCCCTAACCACGGAAATTTTCGAGCAGCCGCAGCCACACCTCACTGATCGTCGGAAAGGCGGGGACGGCGTGCCAGAGCCGGTCGATCGGGACTTCGCCCGCGACCGCGACCGTCGCGGAGTGCAGCAGTTCGCCGATGCCGGGACCGACGAAGGTGACCCCTAGCAGGATCTCCCTGTCGAGATCGACGACCATGCGGGCGCGGCCCCTGTATCCGTCCGCGTACAGCCCCGAACCGCTGACCGCGGCGAGATCGTGGTCGACGGCTCGGACGCGGTGCCCTGCTCGTTCGGCCTCGGCGAGGGTGAGGCCCACGGACGCGGCCTCCGGGTCGGTGAACACGACCTGGGGGACGGCGGCGTGGTCGGCGGTGGCGGCATGAACGCCCCAACGGTCGCTCTCCAGTTGCGGGACGCCCTGGGCACGTGCGGCGATCGCCGCTCCTGCGATCCGTGCCTGGTACTTGCCCTGGTGGGTGAGGAGCGCGCGGTGGTTCACATCGCCGACGCCGTAGAGCCAGCTGCTGCCCTCCACGCGGCAGCTGTCGTCGACCTGGAGCCACGAGCCGGGCGTCAGGCCCACCTTCTCCAGGCCGAGATCGCCCGTGCGCGGAGCCCGGCCGGTGGCGAAGAGGATCTCGTCGGCCTCGATGTGCTCGCCGCTGTCCAGTTCGACGGTCACCGGGCTGTCGGGGGCGGAGCGCCGTACCGAGGTGACGGACACTCCCGTACGCACATCGGCTCCGGCCTCCGTCAGTGCCTCGGCGACGAGCTCGCCCGCGAAGGGTTCCATCTTCGGCAGCGGGCCCGAGCCGCGGATCAGCATCGTCACCTGGGCGCCGAGGGCCTGCCAGACAGTGGCCATCTCCGCTCCGACCACTCCCCCGCCGACGATCACCAGACGGCCGGGCACTTCCTTCGCGCTGGTCGCCTCGCGGCTGGTCCAGGGGCGGGCGTCGGCGACTCCGGGCAGGTCGGGAACGACGGCGCGGCTGCCGGTGCAGACGGCGACGGCATGCCGAGCGGTCAGCCGGTGCACGGTGCCGTCGGGTGCGGTGACGGAGACCTCCTTCGTACCGGTGAGCCGCCCCTTCCCCCGGTAGAGGTCCGCCCCGATGCCCTCCAGCCAGGTGACCTGCCCGTCGTCCTTCCAGTACGAGACATACTCGTCACGGTGGGCGAGGACCGCCGCGGCGTCCAGCGGTCCCTGCACGGACGCGCTGAGACCGGGGACCCTGCGGGCGTCGGCGCGGGCCACGACCGGGCGCAGCAGGGCTTTGCTGGGGATGCAGGCCCAGTACGAGCACTCCCCGCCGACGAGCTCCGACTCGACGACCGCCGTGGACAGGCCGGCCGCGCGGGTCCGGTCCGCCACGTTCTCACCCACCGGACCGGCGCCGATCACCACGACGTCGTACACGGCGTTCTCCACAGCATCTGTCATGGGGACAGTCTGATCGTGGGTGTGGGCTGTGGCCACACGGGCAGGCGGAATAGCGCAGGACAGGGCACCGTTGTGCCCGGTACGTCCGAACGGGCACAGGAAGAGGTATCAAGAGCATGAGCACCGTAGAGCTCACCAAGGAAAACTTCGATGAGGTCGTCAGCGGGAACGAGTTCGTCCTGATCGACTTCTGGGCTTCCTGGTGCGGCCCGTGTCGGCAGTTCGCGCCGGTGTACGACGCTGCGTCCCAGCGCCACGAGGACCTGGTCTTCGCGAAGGTCGACACGGAGGCGCAGCAGGAGCTGGCGGCGGCCTTCGAGATCCGGTCCATTCCGACGCTGATGATCGTCCGCGACAACGTGGCGGTGTTCTCCCAGCCCGGGGCGCTGCCGGAGGCGGCGCTGGAGGATGTCATCGGACAGGCCCGGAAGCTGGACATGGACGAGGTGCGCAAGTCCATCGACGAGCAGAAGTAGCGGCGCCGGGGTCCTACTTCAGGGTCGGCCCCATCGGGCCCGGTCCGGTGCCGGGGCGCGCGAGCCGGGCATGATCCGGGCGAGCGAACGCAGCCGTACGCCGAGGGGCCCGGTCCGTGGACATCGCTGTCCGTGGACCGGGCCCCTCGGCGTGCGGGTCAGAACGGGTGGCCGGCCGGTGCGCGCCGCACCGTGGTCCAGCGCAGCTCGGTGAATGCCTCCAGGTTGGCCTCGCCCCCGAACCGGGCGCCGGTGCCGGAGGCGGCGATGCCTCCGAACGGCGCGACCGCCTCGTCGTTCACCGTCTGGTCGTTGATGTGCGCGATACCGGTCGGGATGCGGTCGGCGAGTTCCAGCCCGAGTGCGGTGTCGCGGGTGATGATGCCCAGCGAGAGTCCGTACGGGCTGTCGGCGGCCAGCGCCGCTGCCTCGTCCAGCGTGTCGAAGGACCGTACGGGGGCGACCGGGCCGAAGACCTCTTCCGCGTACGCGGGTGTCCCGTCGTCGACATGGGTGAGAACGGTGGGGCGGTAGAAGAGTTCGCGGTGGGTGCCGCCGGCGGCGAGCTTCGCGCCGCGCGCAGTGCTCGACTCCACCAGGCGGTGGATCTTGGCGAGCTGGCCGCGGTCGATGATCGGACCGAGGTGGACCTGCTCGCGGTGCGGGTCACCGACGGCCAGCGCGTCGGCCTTGGCGACGAGCCGCTCGACGTACTCGTCGTGGAGCGAGGAGTGCACGAGATGCCGGCCGGTGGTCATGCAGATCTGGCCCTGGTGGAAGAAGGACCCCCAGGTGGCCTGGGCCACCGCGCCCTCCAGGTCGGCGTCCTCCAGGACGACGAGGGCGGAGTTGCCGCCGAGTTCCAGGTGGGCTCGCTTGAGGAGCCGTCCCGCCGCCTCGCCCACCGCACGGCCCGCGGCGGTCGAGCCGGTGAAGGAGATGACCGGCACGCGCGGCTCGGCGACCAACGCCTGGCCGACCTCGGCCCCGCCCGGCAGGACGTGCAGCAACTCCTCGTCGAGTCCGGCCTCGGCGAACACGGCGGCAAGCGCGAGCCCGCCGCAGACCGCGGTGCGCGGGTCGGGCTTGAGGAGGACGGCGTTGCCCAGCGCGAGTGCGGGGGCGACGGACCGGATGGAGAGGATCAACGGCGCGTTGAACGGGGCGATCACGCCGACGACGCCGACCGGAACCCGTCGGGTGTACGAGAGCCGCCGGTCCTCGCTGGGCAGTACCTCACCGGCCGGACGGGAGGCGAGCGCGGCGGCTTCGTAGCACTCCTGGGCAGCCACATGGAGTTCGAAATCGGCCTTGCCGGGGATCGATCCGGACTCCCGCACGAGCCATTCGCGCAACTCGTCGGCGTGGGCGGTGAACAGGTCACCGGCCCGGCGCAGGACCGCGGCGCGCACGAAGTGCGGAGTGCGGGACCAGGCGGCCTGGGCGGCGGCCGCGGCTTCGGCGGCCTCGGTCACGTCCCCGGGCGCCGCAAGGGCGATACGTCCGAGCACGTCGCCGGTGGCGGGCTCGACGACATCCGACTCACCTCCCGCGAGCGCTCGGGGCTGCCAGGCTTTGGGGTCGAGCAAGGGCATGAAGGCTCTCCAGTCGATCGGTTCGAGGGGCGGTCCCCCTTCGCAGGGGCGCGCGGGGCGTGCGGCAGTGGCTTCGCGGGGACTGCGCGATCCGGCGCAGCCGTGCGAGCTGCGTCCGGCCATCGAACGAGACTCGCCCGGTTGAACGTGCAACATCGTAGTCACGCCGCTCCGACCGAAGAAGGAGTTGATCGAACTGTTGATCGGGATTTCCGTAGCGGGGCGCACGTCGGCCCCGCGCCCGGTCCGTCCGCCGAATCCGCACCTCCGGAAGCAGGTTGCGCGCCCCGTCGCTCAGCCGTCGGCAGTTCGCTCCGAGACCCTGACCGACAGTCCGTAGTCGAGTTCCGCCCCGTCGACGAGCAGCGCCTCGACGGTCTTCGTCGCCGGATCGATGTCCGCCACCATGCCCTCGCCGGCGTACCGGGGATATCCCGACGCCCCCGTCTCGCCGGTGGCCTTCACGACGGCCGAGCGGATGGCCGCGCCGGCCGGCCGGGCATCGGGGGCGGCGTCGGTGAATTCGGGGACGAGCAGGATCTCGTAACTCTGCGGGTGGCTCATGGTCATGACGCTAGGCAAGCGATGCGCGACGCGCACGTTGCCGCGCTGCCGTGTTGCGCCGGTGCCCTGGTACGGCACAGTCGTGCGCCCCTCAGCCGGACTCTCTGGGGACGGCCCGCGCTCGCAGCAGGTCATGGCGCTCCAGCATGCCTGCGGGGTGCTGGACCAGCCGGTCGACCAGGTCCGCCAGCGGCTGCGCCGTCGCCAGTTCCATCCGCACGCTGCTCAGTCTGGGCCGCAGCAGCCTGCCCAGCAGCAGGTCGTCCGCGCCCATCACCGCCGTCTCGGCGGGCACCTCGATGCCCGCGTCCTGGAGGGCCCGCATCAGCAGCATCGCGTAGGCGTCGTCGTACGCGAACACGGCGTCGAGTCCGAGTGTGCGCCACCGGACGGCGAGCGCGGCCGCCGACTCCTCCTCGTACCGCAGGGGCAGTGGTTCGACATGGGCTCCGCCACCGGACGCGGCCCGCCGGGCTCCGGCCAGCCTGGGTTCGGCGAACACGGCGAGGCCCGGTTCCTCCGGCATGACCACCCCGATCCGGCGCCGTCCGCGTTCCAGCAGGTGACCGATCGCGCAACTGCCGACCTCTCGCTGGTCCATGACCAGGGCGTGGGCTCCGTCGACCGGCTGCGGACCGAGGGTGATCACGGCCTTGGCCCCGGAGCGTCGCAGCACGGCCGTCCCCTGCGGGGTGAGGGCGACCCCGGCGGGTGCGATGACGGCGACAGGGCGGAGTTCGGCCCAGGCGCGGGCGGCGGTGTCGGCGTCCAGGCCGAGACTGCCGTGCTGGACCACCGTGTAGTCGAGACGGCGCAGCCCGGACTCGAGTTCGTCGAGGAAGCGGTGCTGGAGCGGACCGGCCGGATGGCTCCCGGTGGGCATCAGCACCATCCGGGAGTGCCCGGCGCGCAGACTCCGGGCCGCCGCATGCGGCACATAACCCAGTTCGGAGGCGGCTTCCCTGACCCGGCGGCGGGTGGGCTCGCTGATCCGTACGGTCAGGTTGTTGTTGAGTACGTACGACACGGTGGCCCTGGACACTCCGGCGACCCGCGCCACGTCGGCGCTGGTCGGGACGGGGCCTTCGGTGGGCTGCTCGGGTAACTGATCCATGGCGTCGGGCAGTCTTCCAGACCGGTCCGGAACGGTTACGCTCCGGGGCATGGACGACTCGTCGATGGTGGGGCTGCTCGGCCGGGTGACCGGAAGGATCGGGCCAGGCCTGGTCGGCGAGGTGATCGTACGGATCCGCGGGGGTGCCGAACACTTCCTCGCCCATCCCGCCTCCCCCGAGGAGCGGATGGAACCGGGAACGGTCGTGACGGTGATCGAGTATCTGCCGCCGCGCACGGTCTATGTGGCGCGCGCCTACGACAGTTGAGGTGGGTGCAGCGCCGGTGCCAGAGGTGCGGCAGTCAAGAATGCGGCAAGGTTCTGCACACCTCTTCTCCGCCGGCTCACGCAGGAGAAGACTTCCTCTGTTCAGCAGTGCCGACGGGGCACTGCGATAAGGGGGCGCATGCCGATGCTCATCGGCGTCACGGCGGGACTGGCACTCGCTGCCATCATTGTACTGATCGGCCTGTTCAAGCTCATGTGGCGAGTGGCCGAGCCGAACGAAGCACTCGTCATCTCCGGCTCCAAGCACAAGACCGAAGGTCTCGGGCAGGGCATGGGGTTCCGCATCGTCACCGGGCACGGCACGCTCGTCATGCCCGGCGTACAGGCGGTGCGGAAGATGTCGCTGGATCTCAACGAGACCGAACTTTCCGTCGACTGCGTCACGCATCAGGGGATTCCCCTTCGGGTGCGGGGCGTTGTCATCTTCAAGGTGGGCGACGACTTCGTGTCGATCGCCAACGCGGCCCGCCGATTCCTCGACCAGCAGAAAATGATGGCGGAGCGGGTGCACAACGTGTTCGCCGGTCATCTCCGTTCCATCGTCGGCGGGTTGACCGTCGAGGACATGATCCGGGACCGGGAGAAACTGACCGGACAGACCCGGGCGGCATGCGGCACCGAGATGGAGAAGCTCGGTCTGATCGTCGACTCGCTGCAGATCCATGAGATCGAGGACCCGACCGGGTACATCAAGAACCTCGCCATGCCGCATGCCGCGGCGGTGCAGCGGGACGCCCGGATCGCCCAGGCCGAGGCCAACCGCCGGGCCACCGAGGCGGAACAGCAGGCTGCCGCGCGGATGTCGGAGGCGACCCGCGACAGCGAGATCCTCCAGGCCGGCTATCAGGCCGAGCGGGACAAGGCGGGGGCCAAGTCACGGCAGGCCGGACCGCTCGCCGACGCGGCGGCCCGGCAGGAGGTCGTGGTCCAGGAGACCCGGGTCGCCGAGCTGGAGGCGCAGCGCCGCGAGCAGCAGCTGCAGGCGGACGTGCGGAAGCCCGCGGACGCTCAGGCGTACGAGAAGCGGACGCTGGCGGAGGGCGAGCGCGACGCCCGGATCTCGGCCGCCGAGGCGCATGCGAAGGAGACCGAGCTCGCTGCGGTGGCCGAGGCCAACCGGGTCAAGACGGCGGCGCTCGCGGAGGCCGAGGCCACCAAGGCGCGCGGCGCGGCCGCCGCGTCGGCGACCCGGGCGACCGGTGAGGCGGAGGCGGCCGCGGCCCAGGCCAGGGGGCTGGCGCTGGCCGAGTCGACCCGGGCCAAGGGGCTGGCCGAGGCCGAAGCGATCAAGGCCAGGGCCGCGGCCCTGGCGGAGAATCAGGAAGCGGTCGTGGCACAGCAGCTGGCCGAGAAGTGGCCGGAGATCGTCGAGGCGGGCGCCGGTGCCTTCAGCAGCGTGGACCACATGGTGCTGCTGAACGGGGCCGACGGCATGGCGGAGATGTTCGCGAAGGCACTGACGATGGGTGGCACGGGGCTGGGTCTGGCCCGGCAGCTGCTGTCCACGATGGGCGACAAGGGCGAGCCCCGGACCCCGCCGCCGGTCAACGGTGTCGTACCTGCGGTGCCGCCGTCGCCGCGAAAGGAACACATCCCGGTGACGGGTGACCAGTCGGACGGCACAGCCTCCTGACCGTACCGGTGGTCGTGGCCGGTGTCCGTCCGTCAGTCACGGGCGAGCACCGGCCACAGCTCCGGGTCCTCGAGGTCCGGCGCCCACAGAACCGTGTCGAACCCACCGTGGCTGCGCGGCGCGGGCAGCTGGGCGGCGGCGCCCGTGGTGTCCGGGTGCCACACGTCCGGTTCCGTCCGTCGCCGTCCCGGTTGCGAGCGATGCCGGGACGGGAGGCGCGCGCGTCCGTCGACCACGGCCGCGGACCTGCTGCCCATTCGGCGGACCCGCTCCACGAGATGGGCCGTTCAGCCCCTACGGTGTTGCGATGACCATCCATCAGCGTTCAGACAGCACGGAGCTCGCGGGCTCGACGCGCACCACCGACTTCCCCGGCCGCACCGGCCCGGCCGCCACCGTCGAGGCCGACCCGCACGACGTGGGCCCGGTCCGCACGTCGTACGCCCCGGACCGCGACGGTGATCCCGACCCCGGCGAGATCGTGTGGACCTGGGTGCCGTTCGAGGAGAACGACGGACGGGGCAAGGACCGTCCGGTGCTGGTGGTGGCGCGGGAGGCGGCGGGCACACTGCTCGCGGTACAGCTCTCCAGCAAACAGCACGACCGGGAGCGCGAGTGGGTGGCCCTGGGCGCCGGCCCGTGGGACAGTTCCGGCCGGCCTTCCTGGGTCGATCTGGACCGGGTACTGCGGGTGTCCGAGGACGGGATGCGACGCGAGGCCTGCGCGCTGGACCGGGACAGGTTCGATCTCGTCGCCGACCGGCTGCGGGAGCGTTACCGCTGGAACTGACCGGCGGCACGGGACCCGGCCGTCATGACGGCGTTGCCTCCTATGGCCCAACGTCACCATGACGGCCGGTGTCCACCCCTATGGCCCAACGTCACGGTTGCGGCTGCGCCACACCGTCGAACGTCCGCACGAACGCCTCCCTGGTGGCCGACCGGGGACTGCGGTCGAGGATGCCGAAGACGATCTGCTCGAAGTGTCCGGCGAACCGGCCGTCGTCGGCGAGCAGCGCCCGGAAGGCACCGGCCACCTGCGCCGGATCGTTGAGGAACACTCCGCAGCCCCAGGCGCCCAGCACCAGCCGCCGGTACCCGCGCACGGCCGCGACCTCCAGCACCCGCTCGGCGCGGGAAGCGAGCGCCGCGGGGATCCGATGGGCCTCCTCGGGGGTCCTGCTGCGGATCACCCCGGCGTTGGGCGCCGGCGAGGTGAGGAAACCGACGGTGTACGGGGTGTCGAGCAGCCGCCCCCGGTCGTCTCGGAACACCGGCACGCCCGGTGAGTGGATCACCCGGTCGGAGTAGAAGGCGCTCCGTTCGGCCCGATGGTGGGCGTAGTAGTCGGCGGCGCGCAGCAGCGTGGCGTACAGCGCCGAGCCACGGCACAGCGCCTCCTCCTGCGCCTGGGCCCCGTTGAGGTACCCACCGCCGGGATTGCGCGCGGAGGCGTAATTCAGCACGGCGACCCTACCCGGCCCCTCAGCGGCCATCCGCCGCGCCGCCTGCAGGCTGCTCTCCCCGGTGACCTCGACGACGGCCCGGCGGTCGGTGTCCAGCGCGGCGACGGGCACCGGCTCGGGCCCGTACAGCCTCGTTCCGGAGAGTGCGGCCGCCAGCGCGCGCTCGATACCGACCTCGCGCCCCTCGGGCGTGCGGTAGCACCCCGCGTCGACGATGGACTCGGTCTCTGCCGCGATGGCGCGCAGCCGGGCGCTCATGGACACTCCCCCGTGTGGTGCATATGGGGCATGTTCGCCGCCCCTGCGGCCCGGGCGCAAGCGAATTCCCGCCGCACAGGGGCCCCCTTGTGCGATCTCCCGGCAGAGGTTTGGGTGGTACGACGTACCGACAAGGAGGCCCCGGAATGTCATCGGACACCCCCGCCGGCCACGGTCCGGCCGAGTGCGACAGGCCCCTCGACGAGCGCGAGGCGGAGGAACTGCTGCGATGCATCTGCTTCAAGACCGGCCCGCCCCGACAGGTCGGTGTCGAGCTCGAATGGCTCATCCACGACCGTGAGCACCCCTGGATCCCGGTCCACCGTCGGCGGCTCGAGCGGGCTGCCGACGCCGTACGGACCCTGCCGCTGAGTGCGTCGCTCACCTTCGAACCCGGCGGACAGCTGGAGCTCAGCTCGCTCCCCGCCGGTTCCCTGACGGACTGCATCGATGCCATGGCCGCCGATCTGACCGCGGTGCGCGGTGCTCTCGGCCGGTCGGGCCTCGCGCCGGCCGGTCTCGGCCTCGACCCGTGGCATCCGCCACGCCGTCTGCTGCACGAACCCCGCTACGACGCGATGGAGGTCGCGTTCGACCGGTCGGGTCCGGCCGGCCGGGCCATGATGTGCACCACCGCGTCGGTCCAGGTCTGTCTGGACGCCGGCGAGGAGGAACCGGGACCGCTCGGCTACGGGCGGCGCTGGCAGCTGGCCCATCTGCTGGGCGCGGTGCTGGTCGCGGTGTTCGCCAATTCGCCGTACCAGCACGGCAGGCCGACCCGGTGGCGCTCCGCCCGCCAGTCGTTGTGGGCCGAGCTCGATCCGGTGCGGACCCTGGCCCCGCCCGCGCACCTCGCCCCGCGCGAGGCCTGGGCCGCTCATGTGCTGGACACCCCGGTGATGTGCATCCGAGGAGGCGAGGGACCGTGGGCCGTGCCCGAGGGACTGACCTTCCGTGACTGGATCCGTGCGGGTGTGCCCCGGCCGCCGGTGCGCGCCGATCTCGACTACCACATCAGCACGCTCTTTCCGCCCGTGCGCCCGCGCGGACATCTCGAACTGCGCATGATCGACGCGCAGCCGGGTGACGACGGATGGATCGTGCCGCTCGCGGTCACCACCGCGCTGTTCGACGACCCGGAGGCCGCCGAGACCGTGTACCGCACCGTCAAACCGCTGGCCGAGACCGCGGGACCACCGCCCGCGCCGCGCAACCCGCTCTGGGCGGGCGCCGCCCGCGACGGCCTCGCCGACCCCGAACTGCAGGCGGCAGCCGCCACGTGCTTCGGACTCGCGCTCGAAGCGCTGCCGCGGTTGGGTGCGAGCGAGGCCGTGCAACAGGCGGTGGCGCGTTTCCACGAGCGATACGTCGCCCGGGGCAGATGCCCGGCCGACGATCTTGCCGAACGGCTCGCGATATCCGCGGCGCCGTCGATGCCCGCGGTGGACGCGGCGCCGTCGGCGGTCCGTCCGGGACAGGGAAGGAAGGACCGCTCATGACCGACTCCCCCACGACGCCGGCGCCCGCGCCGGACGCCGAGGTGCTCCGGAAGCGCGCTCTCACGGCCCTCCTCACCGCCCGGGAGCGCACCACGCTGCTCACCGAGAGCGTGGACGACCACGAACTGATCTCCCAGCACTCGCCGTTGATGTCGCCCCTGGTGTGGGACCTCGCGCACATCGGCAATCAGGAGGAGCTGTGGCTGCTGCGCGGCGTCGCCGGGCGGGAGGCGATGCGACCGGAGATCGACGGGCTGTACGACGCCTTCGAGCATCCGCGGGCGAGCCGCCCGTCCCTGCCGCTGCTGCCGCCCGCGGAGGCCCGCTCGTACGCCGCTGAAGTACGCGACCGGGCCCTGGACGTCCTCGACAGCACCGCGCTGACCGGTGGCCGCCCGCTCGTGGAGGCCGGTTTCGCCTTCGGGATGATCGCCCAGCACGAACAGCAGCACGACGAGACGATGCTGATCACCCATCAACTGCGCTCGGGTCCGGCCGCGCTGACCGCGCCGGAGCCGCCGAGGCCCACCGACGCGGCCGGGCTTCCGGCCGAGGTCCTGGTCCCCGGCGGTCGTTTCACCATGGGTACGTCCACCGAACCCTGGGCCCTCGACAACGAGCGCCCCGCCCATGTGCGCGAGGTGCCGGGCTTCTTCATCGACACGGCACCGGTCACCTGCGGTGCGTACGAACGGTTCATCGAGGACGGCGGTTACACCGAGCGGCGCTGGTGGGCGCCGGAGGGGTGGGCCATGGTCCGCCGGCACGAACTGACCGCTCCACTGTTCTGGCACCGTGACGCGGGACAGTGGCTGCGCCGCCGGTTCGGGGTGACGGAGCCGGTGCCCGCCGACGAGCCGGTGCTCCATGTCAGCTGGTACGAGGCGGACGCGTACGCCCGATGGGCCGGGCGCCGACTGCCGAGCGAGGCCGAGTGGGAGAAGGCGGCGCGTCATGACCCGGTCTCGGAGCGTTCGCGGCGCTACCCGTGGGGCGACGACGACCCGTCGCCGGAGCGGGCCAATCTCGGCCAGCGTCATCTGCGGCCCGCGCCGGCCGGTGCGTACCCGGCGGGCCGGTCGCCACTCGGGGTACGGCAGCTGATCGGGGACGTGTGGGAGTGGACGTCGAGCGACTTCCTCCCGTATCCGGGCTTCGCGCCGTTCCCGTACCGCGAGTACTCGGAAGTCTTCTTCGGGCCGGACCACAAGGTGCTGCGCGGCGGTTCGTTCGCCGTGGACGCGGTGGCCTGCCGGGGTACGTTCCGCAACTGGGATCTTCCGGTTCGACGCCAGATCTTCTCCGGGTTCCGTACCGCGAGGGATCTCTGATGTGCCGTCATATTGCCTACGTGGGGCCTTCGGTGGCATTGGCGGAGCTGCTGACCCGACCGGTCCACGCGTTGGTCCGGCAGTCCTGGGAGCCCCGGCGGCAGCAGTACGGCACCGTCAACGCGGACGGTTTCGGGGTGGGCTGGTACGCGGACGGCGACCCGGTGCCGGGGCGCTACCGGCGCCAGGGGCCCGTATGGGCCGACCAGTCCTTCGACGATCTGGCCCGCGTGGTGAGGAGCACGGCGCTGCTCGCCGCCGTCCGGGACGCCACCGAGGTGGGTGCGGACGGTGAGGCGGCAGCCGCGCCGTTCGCCGCGGGGCGCCTGCTGTTCAGCCACAACGGAGCGGTGCCGGGCTGGCCCGGCTCCCTGGCTCCGCTGGCCGCCACGCTGCCCCCGGCCGAACTCCTCACCCTCGCGGCGCGCTGCGACTCCGCCCTCGTGTGGGCCCTGGTGCAGCACCGGGTCGCGCAGGGCGACGAGGTGCCGCAGGCCGTCGCCGACACGGTGTGCGAGATCGCGGGTGCCGCGCCCGGCGCCCGGCTGAACCTGCTGGTCACCGACGGCACCACGATCGTGGCGACGGCCTGGGGAGACACCCTGTGGTATCTCGCCGAACCGGGCCGCCACGCGATCGTGGCCTCGGAGCCGTACGACGACGATCCGCACTGGCAGCAGGTCCCCGACCGCACTCTGCTCGTCGCGACCTGCACCGACATCCTGCTGACCCCGCTCAAGGAGCCCTCCGAGTGAGTCCCTTCCTGCTGACCCGCACCATGCCGGCGGACGCGACGGACGCGGCGCTCCGCGCCGACGTACTCCACGGCCTGACCCGGAACCCGAAGACGCTGCCGCCCAAGTGGTTCTACGACGCACACGGCAGTGATCTGTTCGAGGAGATCACCCGGCTGCCGGAGTACTATCCGACCCGCGCCGAACGGGAGATCCTTCTCGCCCGGGCTCCCGACATCGCCGCGGCATCCGGGGCCCGGACCCTGGTCGAGCTTGGTTCCGGCTCGTCGGAGAAGACCCGGTATCTGCTGGACGCGCTGCCCGCGCTGGACAGCTACGTGCCCGTCGACGTGAGCGAGAGCGCGCTGCGCGGCGCGGCCGAGGCACTGCTCGCGCAACGTCCGGAGCTGTCCGTGCACGCGCTGATCGCCGACTTCACCCACGGGCTGGCCCTGCCCGGCACGCCCGGGCCGCGACTCGTCGCCTTCCTGGGCGGCACGGTCGGCAACCTGCTGCCGGACGAGCGGGCCGTGTTCCTGAAGTCGGTACGGTCGCTGCTCTCGCCCGGTGACACGCTGCTGCTCGGTACGGACCTGGTGAAGGACGAGGAGACGCTCGTCGCCGCGTACGACGACTCGGCGGGGGTGACGGCGGCGTTCAACAAGAACGTGCTGACCGTCGTGGACCGGGAGCTGGGAGCGGACTTCGATCCGGCGGACTTCGACCATGTGGCGCTGTGGGATCCGCGCCACGAGTGGATCGAGATGAGGCTGCGGGCCCGCAGGGCGCTCACGGTGAAGATCCCGGAACTCGATCTGGTGGTGCCTTTCACCGCCGGCGAGGAGCTGCGCACGGAGGTGTCGGCGAAGTTCCGGAAGGACGGGATCGAGACCGAACTCGGCGCCGCCGGGCTGCGGCTGACTCAGTGGTGGACCGACTCGGCGGACCGGTTCGCACTGTCGCTGGCCACGGTGGTCTGAGCGGTACGGGCGAGCTCGCGCCGGCCGGGCCCGGTGCCCGCGGGGATCGGCGGCAACACGCGGATCTCCGCGGTCAGCCCCGCCGCCCTGACCACCCGCCACAACGACGCGCCTAGCGGATCGTCACCCACGAATGCGGCGGCGCCGGCCACCGGTCCGCCGGTCGCCCCCGTGCGGTAGCTGATGCATACCGGACGGACCTCTGCGCCCGCGTCGATCGCGGCCTGAAAGACGGCGGGCCGGAACCGGCCGCCGGTCCCCCGCCCGCACCAGGTGCTGCCCTCCGGGAAGGCCACCACACGTGAACCGCCGCGCAGCGCCTCCGCGACGGCGCGCACGGTCGCGGGCAGCGCCCGCAGCCGGTCGCGTTCGACGAACAGTGTGCCGCCGAGCGCGGCGAGCGGGCCGAGCACGGGCCACCGCCGGATGTCGCTCTTGGCCAGCATCCGTCCGGGAACCACGGCGGCGACGAGCGGAATGTCCAGCCACGAGATGTGGTTGGCGACGACCAGGGCGCCGGGCGCACCGGCGCGCACCGTCCCGGGGTACGGATACGGGACGCCGGTGACCCGTATCCGTACCCCGAACGCCCGCACCACGCCGTACGCCCACCATCGGATCAGCCGGTCGCGCGGCCCGGCTCCCAGCAACGCCACCGGAACGGCGCACACCACGCCGGCGAGGACGAGGGAGCACCCCGCGAGCAGCAGCGCCGTGGCCGCCGCTGTGCCACGGGCCGGACCGTTGTGGCCTGCGCAGGTGTGCGGGGTGCAGGGTGCGGTGGGCAGCCAGGCGCTCATGCCAGCGAAGCCAGGGACAGGAAGTGGCGCAGGTAGCGCGGGTCGGTCCGGCGCAGCGACAGCAGTACGTAGAGGTCGGCCACGCCGAAGTCGGGGTCGTGCGCGGGCGCCCCGCAGACCCAGGCACCCAGCCGGAGGTAACCGCGGAGCAGCGGCGGCAGGGCGGCCGTCCCGGTGCGCGTGGGTGCCGCGGCGGCTCCGGCGGGGCGGGTGGCGGCGGTGGGCTGCCAGAGGCGGTGCGGGGTGACCCAGTACTCCTCGGGGGCCAGGTACTTCGCCCGCACCGTGTCCCAGGCGCCGGCGGCCAGCGTGCCGCCGTCCGCCAGGGGTATCGAGCAGCAGCCTGCCAGCCAGTTGTGCCCGCTGCGCACCATGTAGCGGGCGAGGCCTGCCCAGATCAAGGCGATGACGGCGCCGTCGCGATGGGCCGGGTGGACGCAGGAGCGGCCGACCTCGATCAGGTCGTCCCGGATCGGGCCGAGCCGGCCGAGGTCGAACTCACCCTCCGCGTAGAGGCGTCCGGCGGCCCGGGCCCGTTCGGGCGGGAGCAGACGGTAGGTGGCGATGACGTCGCCGGTCGCCGTCTCCCGTACCAGCAGGTGGTCGCAGTAGGCATCGAACGCGTCACCGTCCAGGCCCGGCTCCGGCCCGTCCAGCCTGGCACCGAGTTCACCGGCGAAGACCTGGTGGCGCAGGCGCTGCGCGGCGCGCACGTCCTCCTGCCCGGCGGCGAGGGAGACCCGGTAGTGCGGCGGGGCCGTGGCCTCGGACGGGGCCGGGGGGACGGAGCCGGCCGGCGCCGGAGCGGGCGGGGCCGGCGACGAGCGGAGGGACGGGCAGCACGTTCATGACGGTCTCCGGGAACGGATCGGCAAGGGCGGCTGCCGGGCTGCCGCACTGCTGCGACGGCCCGACCCCTTACTTCTTCCGTGACCGGCTGGATTCGACGTGACGGTCGTGGGGAGCCTGGATGTGCGACGGCTGAATCCCGGGGTGTGCCGGCTCCGACCGGGCACCTGCCGCGCGGCAGTGCTCCGGGCGGGGCCTCACGCCCTGCCCCGTCGCAGCGGACCGGGCGAACCGGTCCGGCCGGGGGGCGGACCACCCGGCCGGCCGGTCCGGTCAGCTGCCCGCGAGGTCGGCGGTGATCCGTTCCGAAGCGGACTTCGCCTCTTTCAGCGGGTCGCCTCCGAGCAGGACGGCCGTCATGTACGGCTTGATCGGGTTGGTGGCCTCGACCGCCGCCCACTCGGGCGAGTTCGGGGTCGCGCGACCGCGCCGGGCGCCCGCGGCCATCGCGGCGGTGCCCGCCTGGCCGTCGATGACATGTGCGAGGCTCGGCTTGTTCGGCACATAGCTCATGGACTTGGCGAGATCCTCCTGCCACTTCGCGCTCGCCAGTGCCTTGACCACGTCGATACCGGCGGCGCGCTCGCCCGCCTTGTCCGGCACGATCAGGTCGGAACCGCCGGTGAAGACGGAGCCGGGATTCTTCGCGGTCTTGCCGGGGATCGGGAAGTAGCCGAGTTTTCCCTTGAGTTCGGGGTTCTTGTCCTCGATGAGCTTCGCGCTGCCCGGGACGGAGATGATCTGCGCGACATCTCCCTTGGCGAACACATCGGTCTGCGGGGGGTTTTCCTCGTCGGCGTCCTTCGGGCCGTTGCCGTACGACTGGAGCTCCTTGTAGAAGTCCATGCCCCTGAGCGCCGCCGGGGTGTCCAGGGAGCCTTCCCACTCGCCGCCCTTCTCATCGGCCAGGTCGCCGCCCTCGTCCCAGATGAATCCGGCGAGTACGTACCAGTTCTGGCCCGCGAGGAAGATCCCCTGATTGCCGTCCCGGTTGAGCAGATCGCTGTCCGCGACCCACTGCTGCCGGGTCTTCGGCGGGCTCGTGATGCCGGCCTTCTTGAAAAGGTCCTTGTTGTAGATCACCACACGGTTGGCCGCGTACCAGGGGATGCCGTACTGGACGCCGTCGATGCTGCCCGGGTCGGCGAGTCCTGGCAGCCAGTCCTCGCTGCCGAGGTCGCGCATCGATTCGAGCGTCAGATCGCGCAGGCCCCCGCTCTCCGCGTACTGGGCGACCTGGGTGTTGCCGACCTCGATGACGTCCGGGGTCTCCTTGCCCTTGAGGGCCGCAGTGACCTTGGGGCCGATTCCGCTCCAGCCCTGGATCTTGAACTCCAGTTCGATGGAAGGGTTTTCCTCTTCGTACGACTTCTTGAAACGGTCCAGGAAGTCGGCGGAGGCACTGTCCTTCATCAGCCAGATCGTAACCTTCTTGCTGCCGGAGCCACCCGAGTCCGAGACGTAGCCGCAGCCGCCCAGCACAACGGTGGAAGCGAGCGCGACGGCCCCGACAAGTACGCGGTTCTTCACTGGGTCACCTTCTGCGAAACGGCACGACGAAATCAGAACCCGGTGTGGGGGATTGCGGGCGGCGCTCGCACGGGCGTGGCTGGATTTTGGTATGGACCATTCAATTGGTCAAGACCTGTTCATCGCGCATTCTCCACCACGACCTCTCGCGCACCGAGGCAGGGTGGGGCACCGTGGTAGAGAGGAAAGGGGACAGAAGATGTCCAATCACACGTATCGAGTGACGGAAATCGTAGGAACCTCCCATGAGGGCGTCGATGACGCCATTCGGCGGGGCGTCGCCAGGGCTTCAGAAACGTTGCACAATCTCGACTGGTTCGAGATCACCCAGGTGCGCGGTCAGATCGTGGATGGCCGAATCGAGCACTATCAGGTAGGCCTGAAAGTCGGCTTCCGGCTCGACGAGAACGCCGAGAACGCCGAGAACGCCTGACCGCGCACGGCCGGATCACGTACGGCCTTCGCGCTCCTGCGCGTCCTTCAGAGACGGCGACGCCACCGCCCAACGGGCCCGCACCACGGTGAAGCCGGCCTGCTCGGCCGCGTCGCAGACCAGTTCGTCGTCATCGACCAGCATCCGCACGTCTCGCTCCCGACCCAGCCGCTTCAGGATCTCCAGCTTGGTCTGCCGGGCCGGACGGCGGTCGTCGTTGCGGCGCATGTACACCCGTCCCTCCGGCAAGCCGTGCTCCGCCAGCCAGGCCACGGTGTCCCGGCGGCAGCGCTCCGGCCGTCCGGTGAGATACCTGATCTCGCATTCGGCGGCGCTGCCCAGCACCAGCCGCACGCCCTCGTCGAGCGGCGGATCGTCGACGGCGGCGGCGAAGAAGCCGCTCCAGTCCCGCCGGGCCCCTTCCAGGAAGTGCTGGCGGTGGCCGCTGTCCGCGAGCGTGCCGTCCAGGTCGAATACGGCCAGCGGCCGGGCGTCGTGTGTCACGGGCCCAGCCTAGGAGGTGCCGCCACCGTGTCACGCCCGCAGGACGGAAAACGGCGCAGGGCGAGGGCTGTTCGGCGGGAAGGATGTCCTCGACGAGGGGTGCGGTCCCGCCGTCACCTCGGCGGCGGTCCTACTTCCGCAGCAGGAGGGGTGTCCCGGCCTGCTGCCCGTACCCGGCGAGGTACAGCTTCATGACGCACTGGTCCACGGCCTCGACGAACACCTGCCGGCCCCAGTACGAGCTCAGACGGTGCGCGACATCGACCAGCCGGCGACGCTCCTCCGGCGAGTACGCGGGGAACCGGACCCAGCCGTGGTCGGAGATCCGGCTGCCGAGATCGTTGAACAGCGTCGCTCGCGCGCGCTGCTCCTCCTCGTCGGTCAGCGGTGCGGGCGTGTGTTCCGCGGACTGCCACCGGACGTTGTACAGGTCTCGGATCATGGGTCGCTCGCAGGTTGTTCGCGGGTGGCTCGGGTCGTCGCCGGGGAGCCTACCCGCACCTGCGGCCTCCGGTACGGCCGAAGAGTCCGCCCCCGGCACCCCTTCGCCGCCCGATGTGTCGCGCCGGGCACCGGGGCTCTCACCGGCGGCCGGCCCCGTGCGGTGCCCGCCGCTTCGCGGCGCGCGGTGACGCGCCCTCGGCCCTGCCGGGTACGTCCGGCACGAGGATGCACCCCGCGCGGGACGTACCGGCAGTCGCCGCCCCGTCGTTGACCTGTGCCGCCCGGGTCAGCCCCAGATGCGCTCGGCGTAGTCGGCGAAGTTGCGGCCGAGGATCTTCTCGATCCGTTCGGATCCGTATCCCCGCTTCTCCAGCAGCCGTATCAGCTCGCGGAACTGGTCGACGCCGCGCAGGTCGACCACGAAGGGGTAGGTGTCGGCGCGCTCGCCCGCGGCACCGACACCGGCGGCCTGGCGCTGGGCGACGTGTTCGGCGAGCCGGGTGCGGTACGCGTCCAGGTCGTCGATGCAGGTGACCGGACCGTCGGTGCCGATGCCGACGGCGTCCTCCCCGCAGACGTTCACCGCGTGGTCGATGTGCTCGACCACGTCGGCGGCGGTGGCGTGGCCGGTGGGGTTGAGGAACGGCATGAAGTAGATGCCGACGAAGCCGCCGCGGGAGGCGACCAGCCGCAGCTCCTCGTCGGTCTTGTTGCGCGGCAGGTCGGTGAGAGCACGGCAGCCGGTGTGGTTGACCGACACCGGGCGGGTGGAGATCCGGGCGGCCTCCAGACAGGTGTTCTCGCCGCTGTGCGACAGGTCGACCATCATCCGGCTGTCGTTGACCGCCTCGACCACGTCGCGGCCGAACGGTGTCAGGCCACGGTTCTCCGGGGCCATCGATCCGTCGCCCAGGTGGTTGGCCTGGTTGTACGTCAACTGGAAGACCCGGACGCCGAGTTCCTGAAAGGTGGCGATCCGGCCGAGGTCGTCGCCGACGGCTACCCCGTTCTGGAATCCGTAGATCACACCGACCCTGCCCTCGGCCCTGGCCCGGTACAGATCGGCAGCGGTACGGACCTTCAGCAGGTCGTCGGGGTGGGAGCGGATCAGTCCGTCCCACACCTCGATCTCGTGGAGGGTGTGCCCGTACGGCTCCATCTCCCCCATCACGTACCCGAGGGTGATGTTGACGGCGTTCACGCCGGAGGCGTGGGCGTCGGCCAGCGCACGGCGGTCGATGGCCAACTCGTCGATGGTCTGGAGAAGTTGTCCGGCGCCCTCGGCCGCTTCGGGGGCGTTGGGATTCTCCAGCCCGCCCAGGGCGTTGATGATGAGCATGTCGCGGGGTGCGGTGGTCATCGGCCGGTCCGTCCTTCCGGGGAGTGCCGGGTGTCGTCCTGTGTCGTGAAGTCGGCGCGGTCGAGGCGGACTCCGCGCTTGACCACGAAGTCGATACTGCGCAGGTTGCGGATGTCGCTCAGTGGATCCTGGCGCAGGACCACGAAGTTGGCGAGCTTCCCCGCGGCGACGGTACCCATGACGTCATCGGCCCCCATGCTGAGCGCGCCGGCCAGGGTGGCCGCGCGGATGGCCTGCGCGGTGGGCATGCCACAGCGTTCGACCAGGAAGACCAGCTCGTCGTGGAGCGAGGGGAAGGGCTGTCCGGGCGCGGTCTCGTAGTCGGTGCCGGCCGACACCTCGACGCCGGCCCGGAACGCCTGGCCGGTGAGCGCGGCGGACAGCTCGGCGTTCGCCCGCGCCTGCGCCTTCGCCTCCGGGGTGTCGGCGTCGTCGGCCAGCCAGTCCCACAGGGAGTTGGTGGCGTCCAGGACGGTGCCGCGCTCACGCATCCGCGCGAACAGTTCGGCCATCCCAGGATCATCGCCCGGCAGGAAGCGGCCCCGGTCGACCGGGGGCTTGTCCTTGTAGGTGGTCAGCGGGCGGTCGGCGAACTCATGGACCAGCAGGTGGACGTGGGAGACCGCGTCCACCCCGGCGTCCACCACCTCGCCGGGCGAGGCGGGGAAGACCGCCGCGTGCGCCCACACGCCCATGCCCTGCCGGTGCGCCTCGGCGGTGATCGCGGCGACGGTGACTGCCGGCAGGTCGGCGTAGATCTTGACGGCGGTGGCGTAGGTGCCGCGGGCCACGGCGATCGCGAGCGGCAGGTCGGTCGCCCCGGTGACGGCCTGCATCCACGGCACGGCGCCGGGCACCGCACCCTGTGAGACCTGCCAGGTGCGCGGGTCGTCGAAGAAGCCCGGCCCCGCGGTCAGCGCGGCGTAGTGGATGTCCGGTCCGGGGATCTCCCCGACCAAGGTGGCGCGCGCCAGGTCCGCGACGTGGCGGAGGTCGTCGGCCATGTCACGGATCGCGGTGACACCGCCGTAGACCTGGCGGCGCAGCACGGCCTCGGCCACCGGGCGGTTCGGCGGAGTGGCGATGTGCTGGTGGGAGTCGATCAGGCCGGGGACGATGAACGCCCCCCGGAGGTCGACGATCCGGGCCTCGGCGAGCAGCGCGGCGGGGATCTCGCCGTCGGGCACGACGGTGCGGATCTGTGCGCCGTCCACCACGACCGACGTGGACGGGCGTGCGGGACCGCCGGTGCCGTCGATCAGGGTCGCGCCCCGGTACAGCACCACGGTGCCCTCCGCCGGGGCGGCGAAGGGAGCCGGAGCGCCGACATCCTCATGAGCCATCGCTTACACCTCTCCGTCGTACGGCGGGCACCAGTTCATGGATTACAACTGTTGTAACTCTGATTCCGCCTGTGGGAACGTACGCTACCGTCCTGGTACGCCACCGAGTAGAGGAGAGGGGTGGTCGGGAGTGCCGAGGTCCTCCAGTTCGGCCGTCGACAAGGCACTGGACCTGGTGGAGGCGGTCTCACGGTCCGGCCGCCCGCTGCGGCTGAGCGAGGTCGCCGAGGCCGTCGGCCTGCACCGTCCGACCGCCTACCGCGTGCTCGCCGACCTGGTCCGGCGCGGCTGGGTGCTGCGCACCGGCGACCATTACCTGCCCGGTGCGGCGGTGTTGCGCATTTCGCGCACGGCCTCCGCCAACTCCCTCGCCGCGCTTTCCCGTCCGGCGCTGGAGGCGCTGGCGGCGCGCACCGGGATGATGGTGAACCTGCAGGTACTGGAGCACGACCGGTCGCGGGTGGTGGATGTGGTCCGCCCTGCGCGGCTGGAGATGATCAGCCTGCTCATCGACGAGGCGCTGCCCGTGCACCGTTTCGCCGGCCCGCTCGCCCTCGTCGCCGCGCTCCGCCCGGAGGCCCGCGGCCCCTACCTGCGGCCCGCCGAGGTCGACGGTCACCCGATGACCGGTCCGCACGGCCTGCTCGCCGATCTGGAGCGGGTGGAGCGGACCGGCTTCGCGGTGGAAAGCGGACGCACCGAGGCGCTGGTGGCCTCGGTGAGCCGTGCGGTCGTACCCGAGCCGGGACTGCCGTTGTGCGCGCTGACGGTGGTGGGACCGGCCGCAGAATTCCAGGAGCCCCTGCTGACCGAGTTGCGCCATGCGCTGCTGGACGCCACGTCCGACGTGTCGGGAGCGCTGGGATCGGCGGCCGCGCCGGCCGGCTCCGCCCACGACGTGTCCGCCCATGCCGTCGACGACCGTACGGAGGACGCGCGATGAGCGGGGTACTGGTACTGGACGCGGCACAGACCCGCGCATGCCTCGAACCGGATCCACTGGCCGAGGCGCTCACCGTGGCGCTGGTCGCGGTCGCTCGCGGTGAGGTCTCCGCGCCGCCCCGGATCGCCGCCCGGGCTCCGGCGGGTCTGCTCGGGGTGATGCCCGCCCACGTCCCCGGCCTCGGACTCGCCGCCAAGCTGGTTTCCGTGTTCGCCGACCCGGCCGACCCGGGCCGCAGTTCCCACCGCGGGGTCGTCGCCCTGTTCGACGAGCAGGACGGCCGTCCGCTGGCCCTGATGGACGCCGAGTCCGTCACCGCCGTGCGCACCGCCGCCACCGCGACACTGGCCATGCGGACGCTGGCGGCGCCGGGCGCGAACCGGATCGCCGTACTGGGTACGGGAGTTCAGGCAACCGCCCAGGTCGATCTGCTGGCCCGGAAGGCCCCAGCCACGCCCGTGGTGGTCGGCGGCCGGGATGCCGGCCGGACCGCCGCGCTCGCCGCACGGCACCCGCACGCCACCGCTGACACCGTCGAGGGCGCAGTGCGCGGCTCGGACGTCGTCCTCTGCTGCACCGGCGCGCGCGAGCCCGTACTGCGCCGGGCCTGGCTGGCCGAGGGTGCCCATGTCGGCTCGGTCGGCGGCTCCCACGGACCGGAACTGGACCCGGACACCGTCCGGGACGGCTCACTGTTCGTGGAGTGGACGGGTGCGGTCACCTCGCCGCTCCCCGCCGGGGCTCACGAACTCCAGGGCTGCCTGCCCGACCGGGCCGCCCTGCTGGGTTCGGTCCTCGCCGGCAGCCACCCCGGACGCCGTGATCCGCGTGAACTGACGGTCTTCAAGTCCACCGGCCACGCCGCGCTGGATGTCGCCGCGGCCGCCGTGGCCTACGCGGCCGCCCGCGAACGGCACCTCGGCACGAACCTGGAGCTGTGAGGGCCGCGCGACCGGACGCACCGCGCACGGAGGGATGACGGACCTCGGGGCACGCAGTCGGGGTGCGGGGCGGAGTCCTCAGCCGATCAGCGCCAGGACCAGCACCAGCAGAACGGCCGCGGCAGCCGCCGACCAGGCGGCCCGCAGCACCCGGCGCCGGGACCAGACCGAACACGCCTCGGGCCCGTCACGTCCGGGGAAGACATAGAAGACGTGGTCCGGATCGTCGGCGAGAACGACCTGCGCCAGTGGCAGCCAGCGGAGCTCGGCGCGTCTGGACACCTCGTCCGGCCGGGGTGCGAGCGCCGCCCCGACCGCCTTGTGATGCGACGGGTCCAGGCCGTCGGGGAGGGCCGCACCGGCCTTCTTCAGGGTGACCCGTTCCCAGGCGGCGCCACGCGTCCGGTGTCGCACGCGGCGCGGCGGTCGCGGCTCGGGGAGCGTCAGCGAGGTCCGGTGGGCGGTGTACGTGACGAAGCCCCCGGTGTAGAGGGTGAGCGTCCCCGTGCCGTCGCATCCGTCATGCCTGGTCGACCCCTCCCCGTCGCAGCTCGGGCACGGCACGGCGCCCGTTCCGTTGCACTTCGTACACTTCTTGACGCCCTTTCCCCGGCATCCGGGGCAGGCGGTGCCCGGCTTGCGGCACTCAGCACATGTGACACGCGGACGGGCCGGACCGCTCCTGGCCGCCGCGGGGGCGCCGGTACGCCGCTTCCCCGTTCCGTCGCACCAGGTGCACGGATCGATGCCCGCGCACTCCGGGCAGGGGGACCCCTCCGTGCAGCGCAGCGTTCCGCGCGTCGAGCACCGTTCGCACGGGGTCCGGCCGCCGGCGCAGGTGCAGGACACCTTCCGTACCGAACCGCGCAGCACGAACTCCACGGTCTTCGGTCGCGCCGGATCCGCCGGCGGCTCGACCGGACAGTCACCCAGATCGCCCTCGTAGACGGTCAGGTGCGAGAGATCGGGCCGCCCGCCCCTGTGGACCTGTTTCGTGGTGCGGGTCTCGATGGACCGGTCGACGGTGAGGTCGAGCATCTGCAGGCGGGAGACCTCCGCGCCCTCGGCCGGGGGCCGCGCTCCCCGGCCGTGCCGTCCGGCACACCGGGCGACCGCATCGAGTATGTCGCCCTCGGACAGCGAGTCGGTCATGACCGTTTTCCGCCTCCCCCGATCGACGCGTCCCCGCGCGGACAGAAGCGTAGGGCGCGGTCTGTGGCATCCTCAAGAGGGCGGCCTGCGGGCCGGGTTACGGGCGCGGGAAGATGCGCTGCGGCACCGCGCTCCGGTCGGCCGGCGCACTGCGGCCGGTGCTCCACGTAGCCGTACGGTCACGTTCCGCACGCGTGCGAAAGGTTGTACCGATGCTGATGGAAACTAAAAGCTACGTAAAGCTAACCTTAATTCGTGGCATCTAAAGTTACCGATGTGAAGCGAATACTCCTGCGTTCGGGGAAAAGCCCTTACGCCGTCGTTCCCGTCGAGCGCGCCCTCCACGAGGACGTGTTCGCGACCAACTCCGGCAACCTCATCTTCAGTGACGCAACTCACAAGATCCTGGAGACACCGAGGACCGAAGTGGTGTCCAACGGCATCCGGACGACCGTGGCCGCGGCCGACCGGATCAACGAGGAGTACGACGCCTTCGTCATCCCGCTCGCCAACGCGTTCCGGCCGTCCTTCGAGCCCCAGCTCAAGCGGCTGACCCAGCTCATCTCGAAGCTGAAGATCCCGGTGGTCGTGCCGGGCGTCGGCGCCCAGACCGGCACGAACTACTCGGCGAACCGGCTGCGCGCGATGGAACCCTCGGTGCGCGCGTTCGTCTCCGCGGTCCTGGACCGCAGCGCCACCATCGGAGTGCGCGGCGAGTTCACCGAGAGCTACCTGCGGGACATGGGCTTCCGGGACGTCGAGGTCATCGGCTGCCCGTCGATGTTCATGGGCGGCCGCGAACTCGTCATCCGCGAGAACACCCGGCCGCTGGGGCCCGATTCGCGGATCGCGATCAACGGATCGCACGACGCCGTCAGGAAGCACAAGCTCGGGCGGATCATCAATCACACCCACGCCCGCTACCCCCATCTCCGCTTCATCGGCCAGAACCTCTCCGACGCCCGGCAGTTGCACTGGCGCGATCTGAGCCACGAGAACGCCGCCATAAGCGACATACCCACCCATCCGGACCATCCGATGTTCGGGGAGGACAAGGTCAGGGTCTACATCGACCCCAAGACCTGGATCGACGACCTGCGGGGCTTCGACTTCTCCTTCGGCTCCCGGATCCACGGCAACATCGCCGCGCTGCTCGCCGGCACCCCGGCGACGGTGCTCTGCGGCGACTCCCGGACGCTGGAGCTGTGCCGTTACTTCGGCATCCCGCACCGGATGCTCGCCAAGGCCCCCGAGGACCTGGACCCCGCGGACCTCTACGCCGAGGCGGACTTCGGGCCGCTGATGCGCGGACACCACGAGCGGTTCGACCGGTTCATGAACTTCCTGGACAAGAACGGCCTGGAGAACACCTTCGTCCACGGTGACGGTGGCGCGGCGTTCGAGTCCCGCATGAGCGAGCTGGCCTTCCCCGCCGGCATCCGGCCGTGGAACGGCAGCGGCATCCCCGAGATGAGCACCCGCCTCAACTGGCTCCAGTCCCAGCTGGCCGATCTCAGCGACCAGAACGTCCAGTTGGAACGGCGTCTGGCCAAGAGCAACAGGCTGCCCGCCGCGCGTGACGGCGAGAGCCCGTCCAGGCGTTCGTACCAGCGTGCGCGCCGGGTGATCCCCGGTCCCATCAAGCGGGCGCTGCGCAACGCACGCTGAGGCCCTTCGTCCGGATCCGGCCCGATCCGGACGAGAGGCTCCGGCGCCCGGGCGGTACCGCTCCCCCGCCGGAACCGGACCGCTCTTCGACGCCGGGCACCGGGGCCGGGTGCGGGTCATGGACCGCGCACCCGGCCCGGACCGTCCGGGCCGTACCCGTACCGCACGGGGCGGTCCGACGGCCCGCACGACTCCCCCGGTCTAGAATGGAACCGTTTGTCCCGGATTCCTGCCTGTACCGATCCGTACGGAGTCACCGCGCCCATGACCACCCCCCATGATCCGTACGTGCGGGTGCGAGGCGCCCGCGAGCACAATCTGCAGGACGTCCACGTCGACATCCCGCGTGACACGCTGACCGTCTTCACCGGCGTCTCCGGTTCCGGTAAGTCCTCCCTCGCCTTCGGCACGATCTACGCCGAGGCCCAGCGCCGCTACTTCGAGTCCGTCGCCCCGTACGCCCGCCGTCTGATCCATCAGGTCGGTGCGCCGAAGGTCGCGGAGATCACCGGGCTGCCGCCCGCGGTCTCCCTGGAGCAGCGCCGCTCCGCGCCCGGCGCGCGTTCCTCCGTGGGCACGGTCACCACACTCTCCAACTCGCTGCGGATGCTGTACTCGCGCGCCGGGGACCACCCGGCCGGCGCCGAGCGGCTGGACTCCGACGCGTTCTCGCCGAACACCGCCGCCGGAGCCTGCCCCGGGTGTCACGGGCTGGGCCGGATCCACCGCACCACCGAGGAGCTCCTCGTACCCGACCCCGCGCTGTCGGTGCGGGACGGAGCGATCGCCTCCTGGCCGGGCGCCTGGCAGGGCAAGAACCTGCGCGATGTGCTGGACGCCCTGGGGTACGACATCGACCGGCCGTGGCGCGAGCTGGACGCGAAGGACCGGGAGTGGATCCTCTTCACCGACGAGCAGCCGGTGGTGACGGTCCATCCGGTGCGCGACGCGGGCCGGATCCAGCGCCCTTACCAGGGCACGTACATGAGCGCGCGGCGCTATGTGATGCACACCTTCGCGGACTCCAGGAGCCGGACCCTGCGGGCCAAGGCCGAGCGGTTCCTCACCAGCGAGCCGTGCCCCGTCTGTGGCGGCAGCCGGCTGCGCCCGGAGGCGATGGCCGTCACCTTCGCGGGCCGTACGATCGCCGAGCTGGCCGCGCTTCCCCTCGCGTCCCTCGCCGAGGTGCTGTCGGCCGCGGGTGGCGGTGACACCGCGCGGGTGCTGACGACGGATCTGCTGGCCCGGATCGGGACGGTGACCGAGCTGGGGCTGGGCTACCTCAGCCTCGACCGCACGGCACCCACGCTGTCCGCCGGTGAGTTGCAGCGGCTGCGGCTCGCCACCCAGCTGCGGTCGGGACTGTTCGGGGTCGTCTACGTGCTGGACGAGCCCTCGGCGGGTCTGCACCCGGCGGACACCGAGTCCCTGCTCGCGGTGCTCGGCCGGCTGAAGGACGCCGGGAACTCGGTCTTCGTCGTGGAGCACCAGATGGATGTGGTGCGGCGGGCGGACTGGCTGGTCGATGTGGGGCCGCTGGCCGGCGAGCACGGGGGCAGGGTGCTGCACAGCGGCCCCCCGGCCGCACTCGCGGGTGTCGCGGAGTCGGCGACACGGCGGTTCCTCTTCGACGAGGGCCCGGTGCCGGTACGCAAGCCGCGTGCGCCCTCCGGGTGGCTGAGGCTGACCGGTGTCGACCGGCACAATGTGCGCGGGGTGGACGCCGCGTTCCCGCTCGGGGTGTTCACCGCGGTCACCGGGGTCTCCGGCTCGGGGAAGTCGACCCTGGTCGGTCAGGTGCTCGCCGGCGTCCTCGCCGACCGGCAGACCTCCGCCGCCACAGGCGCCCCCGCCGAGCCGCCCGCGCCGGGATGCGCGTCGGCGCAGGGGCTGGAGGCCGTGGACCGTCTTGTCCAGGTCGACCAGAAGCCGATCGGCCGTACGCCCCGCTCCAACCTGGCCACGTACACGGGGCTCTTCGATGCCGTACGGAAGCTGTTCACCGGGACCGGCATGGCGCGCGAGCGCGGTTACCGGGCGGGAAGGTTCTCGTTCAATGTGGCGGGCGGCCGCTGCGAGACCTGCCAGGGCGAGGGGTTCGTCTCCGTCGAACTGCTCTTCCTGCCCAGCACGTACGCGCCCTGCCCGGACTGCCACGGTGCCCGGTACAACCCGCAGACGCTGGAGGTCACACTGCGCGGGCTGAACATCGCGCAGGTGCTGGACCTGACGGTGGAATCGGCGGCCGGGTTCTTCGCGGGAACGCCCGCGGTCGAGCGCAGCCTGCGGACACTCCTCGATGTCGGGCTCGGCTATCTGCGGCTGGGGCAGCCGGCGACCGAGTTGTCGGGCGGCGAGGCGCAGCGGATCAAGCTCGCCACCGAGCTTCAGCGCACCCGTCGCGGACACACCGTGTACCTCCTCGACGAGCCGACGACGGGTCTGCATCCGGCCGATGTCGAGGTGCTGATGCGGCAGTTGCACGGTCTGGTCGACGCGGGCAGCACGGTGGTGGTCGTGGAGCACGACATGGCGGTCGTCGCGGGCTCCGACTGGGTGATCGACCTCGGGCCGGGCGGCGGGGACCGCGGTGGACGGATCGTCGCGGCGGGGCCGCCCGGCGAGGTGGCCCGCGCGACGGAGGGCAGGACTGCACCGTACCTGTCGGCCGCCCTCCGGCTGCCCTGACGGCCGATCGGGTACAACTCCGGCTCAAACGTGCAGAGTTGCCGCTTCAGGCAAGCAACGGGGCACGAATCGGCAAAGAGCATTGACCTCGGTCTGGTCCAGACCAATCATGGGCATGCCACCACGGGCCGCTCGATGCCGTGACGGTACGTGACCCCCGGCCGGGATTCACAGGGAACGGGCCGCGCCCCTCACCGCGCGGCCGAACCGTGCAATCCGCCCGTCGTCCCACCCCGCTGGGAGCATCCCCATGAGACGTTCACGAACAGTCGGCGCAGTCCTCGGCGCCCTGGCCACGGCGGTCGCGTCCGCCGGACTGGTCCTCGGATCGGGCGCCGGCGCGCAGGCCGCCGCGACCGCCGCCACCCCCCTGCCCGCGCATGTCTTCGCCCCGTACTTCGAGGCGTACAACGGTGACAGCCCCGCCGCCCTCTCCGCGGCGTCCGGCGCCAAGTATCTGACGATGGCCTTCATCCAGACCGAAGCCAGTGGTTCCTGCACCCCGTACTGGAACGGCGAGTCCAGCCAGCCCATCGCACAGGCGCAGTTCGGCGCCGACTTCACGACCATGCGGTCGCGTGGCGGCGATGTGATTCCGTCGTTCGGCGGGTACGCGGCCGACAACGGCGCCACCGAGATCGCCGACAGCTGCACCAGCGTCGACTCCATCGCCGCGGCGTACGAGAAGGTCATCACGACGTACGACGTGTCCCGCCTCGACATGGACATCGAGGACAACTCGCTGACGAACAGCGCCGGGATCGACCGGCGCAACAAGGCCATCAAGAAGGTGCAGGACTGGGCCGTCGCCAACGGCCGGTCGGTGCAGATCTCCTACACCCTGCCCACCACCACGAGCGGGCTCGCCGACAGCGGTCTCGCGGTCCTGCGGAACGCCGTGTCCAACGGCGCCAAGGTCGATGTCGTGAACCTCATGACCTTCGACTACTACGACGGCGCCGCGCACAACATGGGCACGGACACCCAGACCGCGACGTCGGGCCTCCACGACCAGCTGGCCGGGCTGTACCCCGGAAGGACGTCCGCGCAGCTGTGGGCCATGGTCGGCGTCATCGAGATGCCCGGCATCGACGACTACGGGCCTGCCGAGACGTTCACCACCGCCGATGCCACCTCGGTCTACAACTGGGCCGTCTCCAAGGGCATCGGAACCCTGTCCTTCTGGGCGCTGCAGCGCGACAACGGCGGCTGCCCCGGCACCGGCGGCAGCGACTCCTGCTCCGGCATCGCGCAGGACACCTGGTACTTCTCACACACCTTCGCCCCCTTCACGGGTGGCGGGGGGACACCCGTGACGGACGACTTCTCGGTGGCCGTCGCACCCGGATCGGCAACGGTCGCCCCGGGCGGCTCCACCACGGCCACGGTGAACACCGCGGTCACCTCAGGCAGTGCCAGGACCGTCGCGCTGACGACGAGCGGGGCGCCCACCGGAGTGACGGCGACGCTCAGCCCGGCCTCGGTCACCGCGGGCGGCACCTCGCAGCTGACCGTCGGCGCGTCCGCGTCCGCGGCCCCCGGCACGTACGCCGTCACGGTGAAGGGAACCGCCGGCACGCTCACCCACTCGGTCACCTTCACGCTCACGGTGTCCGGACCCGGAGGCGGTACGGGGGCACTGGTGAACGGCACCTTCGAGTCCGGCTCGCTCAGCCCGTGGAACTGTGAGAGCGGCGGCGCCGTCGTCTCCACCCCGGTGCACAGCGGTTCGCACGCGGTGGCGGCGGTGGCCACCGCCTCACAGACCGGCGAGTGCACGCAGCAGCTGACCCTGTCCCCCCACACCAAGTACACGCTGAGCGGCTGGCTCCAGGGCAACTACGGCTACCTGGGCGTGCGGGGCGACGCGACGGCCAGCACCTGGGGTTCGTCGAGCGGCTGGGCCAAGCAGACGGTGGCCTTCACCACTGGTTCCACAGGTTCGGTGACGGTCTATCTGCACGGCTGGTACGCCCAGGGCACGGTCTACGGCGACGACATCGCCGTCACCTCCTGACGATCGGGCAGCCAGGAATCCCGGTCCCGGGAGCGGGCGGCTCCCGGGACCGGGTACGCCTCGTCACCGTGTGCGGTACGCGAAGGTGGCTCCGGAAGTTGACGGAACGTCAGCCCTCAGCGGCGTACTTTTCGGGTCGCCCGCAGCCATTCCCTGTTCATCGCCGAGATAGACGGCAACGGGATGCCCTTCGGGCAGGCCGTGGCGCACTCCCCGGTGAGCGTGCAGCCGCCGAAGCCCTCGCTGTCCATCTGGTCGACCATGTCGAGCACCCGGGTCTCACGTTCCGGGGCGCCCTGCGGCAGCACATTGAGGTGGTTGATCTTCGCCGAGGTGAAAAGCATCGCCGAGCCGTTGGGGCAGGCCGCCACGCACGCACCGCAGCCGATGCACTCGGCGTGCTCGAAGGCGAAGTCGGCGTCGGGTTTGGGCACGGGGGTGGCGTGGGCGTCGGGCGCGGTGCCGGTCGGTGCGGAGATGTAGCCGCCCGCCTGGATGATCCGGTCGAAGGCCGAGCGGTCCACGACCAGGTCCTTGACGACCGGGAAGGCCGAGGCGCGCCACGGCTCGATGTCGATGGTGTCGCCGTCCCGGAAGGACCGCATGTGGAGCTGGCAGGTGGTGGTGCGTTCCGGGCCGTGCGCGTCGCCGTTGATGACGAGGCTGCACGCGCCGCAGATGCCTTCGCGGCAGTCGTGGTCGAAGGCGACCGGATCGTCACCGGCGAGGATGAGCTCCTCATTGAGGGTGTCGAGCATTTCGAGGAACGACATGTCCTGCGAGATGCCGTCCACCTGGTAGGTGGACATGGCGCCGGGGGCGTCTGCGTTCTTCTGGCGCCAGACGCGCAGGGTGAGCTTCATGCGTAGCTCCGCTGAGTGGGGTGGACGTACTCGAAGACGAGGTCTTCCTTGTGCAGGACGGGGGCGTCGCCGGTGGCAGTGAACTCCCAGGCGGCGGCGTACGAGAACTCCTCGTCGCGGCGGGCGGCTTCGCCGTCCGGGGTCTGCGACTCCTCACGGAAGTGGCCTCCGCAGGACTCCGCGCGGTGCAGGGCGTCGAGGCACATGAGCTCGGCGAGCTCCAGGTAGTCGACGATGCGGTTCGCCTTCTCCAGCGACTGGTTGAACTCGTCGCCGGTGCCGGGCACCTTGATGCGGTGCCAGAACTCCTCGCGGATCTGCGGAATCCGGTCGAGGGCCTTGCGCAGCCCGGTCTCGGTGCGGGCCATACCGCAGTACTCCCACATGAGTTCGCCGATCTCGCGGTGGAAGGAGTCGGGGGTGCGGTCGCCGTCGACGGCGAGCAGCAGATTCAGCCGGTCCTCGGTCTCCGCGAGGGCCTCCTCCACGGCGGGGTGGGAGACGTCGACCTCGTCGTGGTGCGGATTGCGGGCCAGGTAGTCGTTGATGGTCGACGGGAGGACGAAGTAGCCGTCGGCGAGGCCCTGCATCAGCGCCGAGGCGCCGAGGCGGTTGGCTCCGTGGTCGGAGAAGTTCGCCTCGCCGATCGCGAAGAGGCCCGGGATCGTGGTCTGGAGGTCGTAGTCGGCCCAGAGCCCACCCATCGTGTAATGCACGGCCGGGTAGATCCGCATCGGGGTCTCGTAGGGATTCTCCGCGGTGATCCGCGCGTACATGTCGAAGAGGTTGCCGTACTTCTCCTCGACCTTGGCCCTGCCCATCCGCTGGACGGCCTCCGCGAAGTCGAGGTAGACGCCCTGACCGCCGGGGCCGACGCCGCGCCCCTCGTCGCAGACGTTCTTCGCGGCGCGGGATGCGATGTCACGCGGGACGAGATTGCCGAAGGCGGGGTAGATGCGCTCCAGGTAGTAGTCGCGCTCGTCCTCCGGGATCTCGCCGGGCGGCCGGTTGTCTCCCTTCGCCTTCGGGACCCAGATCCGGCCGTCGTTGCGCAGCGACTCGCTCATCAACGTCAGCTTGGACTGGTGGTCGCCGGTGCGCGGGATGCAGGTGGGGTGGATCTGGGTGAAGCAGGGGTTGGCGAAGTAGGCGCCGCGCCGGTGGGCGCGCCAGATGGCGGTGGCGTTGGAGTTCATGGCGTTCGTCGACAGGTAGAAGACGTTCCCGTAGCCGCCGCTGGCCAGCACGACCGCGTCGGCGAAGTACGTGTCGATCTTCCCGGTGACCAGGTCGCGGGCGACGATGCCCCGGGCCTTGCCGTCGACGATGATCAGGTCGAGCATCTCGGTCCGCGCGTGCAGCTCGACGTTGCCCGCGGCGATCTGCCGGGAGAGCGCCTGGTAGGCGCCGAGGAGGAGCTGCTGCCCGGTCTGGCCGCGGGCGTAGAAGGTACGGGAGACCTGGACGCCGCCGAAGGAGCGGTTGTCGAGGAGGCCGCCGTACTCGCGGGCGAAGGGGACGCCCTGGGCGACGCACTGGTCGATGATCTCCACGGAGATCTGGGCGAGCCGGTGGACGTTGGACTCGCGGGCGCGGAAGTCGCCGCCCTTGACCGTGTCGTAGAAGAGCCGGTGGATCGAGTCGCCGTCGTTGCGGTAGTTCTTCGCGGCGTTGATACCGCCCTGGGCGGCGACGGAGTGGGCGCGACGCGGTGAGTCCTGGAAGCAGAACTGGACGACGTGGTAGCCCTGTTCGGCAAGTGTCGCACCGGCCGAGCCACCGGCCAGGCCGGTGCCGACGACGATGACGGTGTGCTTGCGCCGGTTGGCCGGGTTGACGAGTTTGGCCTCGAAGCGGCGGGTGTCCCAGCGTTCGGCGACGGGGCCGTCGGGGGCCTTGTCGTCGACGACGGGTACGCCGGTCTCGTAGTGCGCGTAGTCGGTCATATCAGCTCACCACTCCGGTCATGACGGCGACGGGCACGGAGATGAAGCCGGCCGTCAGCACCAGCGCAAGGGCGTTGGCAAGGGTCTTGAGAACACGGTCACGGGTCGCGTTGCCCGCGCCGAGGGTCTGCGCGGCGCTCCAGAATCCGTGCTGGACATGCAGGCCGAGGGCGAGCATGGCGACGATGTAGATGACGTCGCCGTACCAGGTGGAGAAGGTGTCGACGACGTTCTGGTAGGGGTGCCCGGCCTGGAAGCCGCCGGAGTGCACGTTGCCCGTGGTCAGGTCGAGGATGTGCCAGACGATGAACAGGGCGAGGATGATCCCGCCCCAGCGCATGGTGCGGGTGGCATAGCTCGCACGGGGCTTCCGGTGGACGTACTTGCTGGGCCTGGCCCTGATGTCGCGGCGGCTCAGCTGGTACGCGGAGGTGGCGTGCAGCACGACCGCCGCGACGAGCACCACGCGGACGATCCACAGCGCCCACTCGTAGTGCAGGAAGGGCTCCCCCATGGTCCGCAGCCAGTGGGCGTAGTGGTTGAACTCCCCGGAGCCGAAGAAGATCTTGAGGTTGCCGATCATGTGGACGACCAGGTAACCGAGCATGATCAGGCCGCTCACAGCCATGATCGTCTTCTTGCCGACCGACGAGTCCCAGAGCGTGCGCGTCATGGACGGCCGTCGGTCCGTCCGTGTTGCCGATGCCATGGACCCGACGCTAGGGCCGGAGGGCCCTATCAGTCCAAGACATGGTTCGCCTCATGTCCATAGGCCTTGGCTATCAGGCGGGCTAGGCTGGGTGCATGCAGCTCCAGCAGCTCACCTATTTCGTGGCCGTTGCCGAGACGCGGCACTTCACCCGCGCCGCGGAGGAGGTGCACGTCTCGCAACCCTCGCTCTCCCAGCAGATCAGGGCACTGGAGAACGAGCTGGGGGCGGAGCTGTTCAGCCGGGCCCGCGGCAACATCACGCTGACCGACGCGGGCGAGGCGCTGCTCCCGCTGGCCCGCCGGATCCTTGCCGACGCCGACACCGCACGCCACGAGGTGCAGGAACTCGCTCAGCTGCGCCGGGGCCGGGTCAGGCTCGGTGCGACGCCGAGCCTCTGCACGGGGCTGTTGCCCGATGTGCTGCGCGCCTTCCACGATCAGCACCCGGGGATCCAGCTGCTGCTGGAGGAGGGCGGCTCGCTCGACCTCGTACGGGGGCTGGCGCGTGGCGCCCTCGACCTCGCGCTGGTGGTGCTGCCGCTGCCCGCCGCGTCTCCCGCCCTGACCACGGTGGAGCTGTTCCAGGAGGACCTGGTGGTGGTCTCGTCGGCGCGGGCCCCGCGTCCGGGGAAGGGCGGCAGCGTACGGATCGCGGATCTGGAGGGTGAGCCGATGGTGATGTTCCGGCACGGCTACGACCTGCGGGAGCTGACGGTGGCCGCCTGCCGGGCGGAGGGGTTCGAACCGTCCTTCACGGTGGAGGGCGGCGAAATGGACGCGGTGCTCGGATTCGCGCGGGCGGGGCTCGGCTTGGCCGTGGTGCCGAGCATGGTGGCGACGCGGGCGGGGCACGATCTGCGGACCACGCGGCTGGCCCGACCGGGCCTGCGGCGCACCATCGCGCTGGCGCACCGCAGTGACGTGGCGCCCCCTCGGGCGGCGCGTGAGCTGCAGCAGGTGCTGCTGGCGAGCCGGCCCGACCCGGGCTGAGGGCTGCACGGGATCCGCGGCCGCGGCGCGTCTCGGGCGCCGGGCCGTGGCCGGACGGGCTGGAGGGCGGAGCGGCCCGTCCGGCATCGAGGTACGGGACCTCCGGCCGGGCGCCCCGTTCAGATCGCGTCGGCCAGCAGCAGCGAATGGATCCGGTCCGGCGCGCCGGGGCGCGCGTAGTACCAGCCCTGAGCGGTGTCGCAGCCCAGGTTCCGCAGCTGCTCGGCCTGGGCTCCGGTCTCCACGCCCTCCACGGTCACCGCCAGGTCCAGGCTGTGCGCCAGCGAGACGATCCCCTCGACGATCTTCAGGTCGACCGGGTCGGCGGGGTGTTGCTGCATGCCCCGGGTGAAGGAACGGTCCAGCTTGAGCACGCTCACCGGCAGCCGGCGCAGATTGGCCAGATTCGAGTAGCCGGTGCCGAAGTCGTCGAGCGCTATGTCGACGCCCATCTCGGCCAGTTGCCGCAGCGGTTTGAGCAGATCGTCCTCGGCGCCGATGAGCGCGGACTCGGTGACCTCCAGGCAGAGCGCCGCCGGCTCCAGCCCCGAGCGCTCCAGCACGTCGACCGTCTCGGCGACCAGCCGGGGGTGGTGCAGCTGGGTCGGCGACAGATTGACGTTGATCCGCAGCGGACCGCCGTCGCTGTGCCGCTCCTGCCAGAAATTGGCCTGCCGTACGGACTCCTCCAGCACCCACCGCCCGAGCGGCACGATCAGCCCGGTGTGCTCGGCGAGCGGAATGAACCGGTCCGGGCCGAGCACTCCGTGCTGCGGATGGCACCAGCGCACCAGCGCCTCCGCGCCGTGGACCGAGCCGTCGTCGAGGTGCACGAGCGGCTGGTACTCGATGAAGAACTCACCGCGCTCCAGGGCGGCGGGCAGCGCGGTGGTCAGTCCGTGCCGGGTGATGGCGCGGGCGTCCGCCTCGGCGTCGGCGAGCTCGAAACGGTTGCCGCCCGCCGACTTGGCCCGGTACATGGTGATGTCGGCGCTGCGCAGCACCTCCGCGGCGGTGCGTTCGCCCGCCGGTCCTTCGACGACGCCGATCGAGCCGCGTACGGTCAGTTCGCGGCCGTCGAGCCGGATCGGGGTGCCGAGAACGCCCAGGATCCGGCAGGCCAGTTCGTCGACCTCCGCCTCGGTGTTCGGACCGGTGGTCAGCGCGACGAACTCGTCGCCGCCGAGCCGCGCCACCATCTCGCCGGGCGCGGTCGCACAGCTCTGCAGCCGGTCGGCGACCTCGACGAGCAGCCGGTCCCCCGCCGCGTGCCCCAGGCTGTCGTTGATCGCCTTGAAGCCGTCGAGGTCGAGGTAGCAGAGCCCGAACCGGCTGCCGTCGTCGGTGGACAGCGCCTTCTCCAGCCGTTCGAAGAACAGCGTCCGGTTCGGCAGCCCGGTGAGCGCGTCGTGGGTGGCCTCGTAACGCAGACGGAGATTGAGCAGTCTGCGCTCCGTGGTGTCCTCCATCAGCGCCAGCTGGTACTGCGGCCGGCCCTCGGGGTCACGGAGCAGCGACACCGTGAGATTGGTCCACAGGACGGTGCCGTCGTTGCGGTAGTACGGCTTCTCGACCCGGTAGTGCTCGCGCTCGCCGCGCACCAGCTCGTCGTAGTACTTCCACACGTGCGGGGAGTCCTCGGGGTGGACCCACTCATTGACCTTGTGGCTGCGGACGTGATGGTCGAGCCCGCCGAACATCCGGGTCAGGGTGTCGTTGACCTCCAGCACGTTGCCGTCCAGGTCGGCGATGCCGATGCCGACGGCAGCGTCCTTGAATACGGCTTGAAACCGCGCCTCGGTGGCGTGCAGGGCCTGCTCGGCGTGGGAGCGGGCGACGAGCGCCGAGCGGGCGATCGCCTCCTGCTCGGCGAGGGTCCGCTCGCGCAGGGCCTGGGTGAAGCCGCCCGCGAGGGCATGCTGGATCCGGGCGCAACGGGCCCTGCTGTCCTCGGTCGACAGGGTCACCGGGCCGTTGCCGCCGCAGTAGAGCACGAGGTACGAGTCGATGACGCCGAGCGTGGAGCTGAGCGCGTCCGGATCGGTGCAGTGCGCCTCGACGAGGGCGGCTCCCACCTGGTTCGCGGGTGCCGGGTCGAAGGGCCGCGCGTGCAGGACGTCACTCATCCTGCGGGCGAGCGGCAGCAGATGCTGTTCGAACTCCGGGCGGGTCATGGAGGTGGCCGTGGAAGGGAAGATCGCCCGGCTCCAGATGGTGGCGAATCTTCGGAGCCGGTCCTCGGGACCGTCCGGCTCCGCGTCCGGTGCCCCGGACGCCTGGGCGGGAATGCTCACGCCTTGCGTCCCACTCCGCCGAAGCCCGAGAAGGCATACGGGTCTTCCTGCTCCCGCGCGGCGGGTGAGTCGGGGCGCCAGTCGGGCATCGACACGAGGCCGGGCTCGACCATCTCGTACCCCTCGAAGAACCGGCCGATCTCTTCGCGCGACCGCATGATCAGCGGGTTGCGGATGTCCCGGTAGACGCCGACCGCTCCGCCCGCCTCCTCGCGGGCGAGCGGGACGCCCTCGTACGAGGCATGGGTGAGGACGAGCAGGCTGCCGGGGGCGAGAGCCTCGGTCAGCTCGGCGATCGCCGACTGCGGATCGTCCGCGTCCTCGATGAAATGGAGGACGGCGACGAGCAGCAGCGCCACCGGACGGTTCAGGTCGAGAACTTCGTTGACCTCGGAGTTCTTCAGGATCTCCTGCGGGCGGCGCAGATCGGCGTTCGCGATCACCGCCCGGTCGTTGCCCTCGAGTACGGCCTGGCTGTGCGCGACCGCGACGGAGTCGTGGTCGACATACGCCACTCGCGCCTCGGGATCGGCGGCCAGAGCGACTTCGTGGACATTACCGAAGGTCGGTATGCCGGAACCGATGTCCAGGAACTGAGTGACGCCCTCACTCACGGCGTGGCGGACGGCCCTGCGCATAAAGGCGCGATTGGCCTGCATGATCTTGGGAAGCCCCGGCATGAACTCCATGGCCTTGCGGGCAGCTTCCCGGTCCACCTCGAAATTGTGCGAGCCGCCCAGGTAGAAGTCATACATGCGGGACACGCTCGGCACCGAAATGTCAATGCCTTGCGGTGCCCAGGCGGGACGCTCCATCGATGTCTCCAACAAGTCGCCACGGCGATCCGGCCATGTTCATGGTCAGTGTTGACCAGAGGCTACTGATCGACCGCCAGGAGAGCGAGCGGAAACGGAAATTCGCGGTCCGTTATTGGTCACACGCCAGTGGCATGTGCAACCGGCCCGTCGCTAAGTGTGACATTCGGCGACGGGCCGGCCGGAAGCGGTTGCCACGTGTCTACTTCGCGGCGCCTACAAGCTTCGCTTCGGGCGTCACCGCGTACCATGTGCCCCCGACACCCTGGCCGTTGGTGTCACCCGGCTTCGTGTCACCGGAGAAAGTATAGATGGGCCAGCAGTCGATGGCCTGCTGCTTGAGACCGTCGGGCCGATTGAAGGTGACAAAGCCCTTGGTGGTGACGCCCTTGACGTCATTCTTGGTCAGTGGGGCGACAACCGGCCACTTCGAGAGACAGGCTCCGGTGCAGGCGGACTTCATCGGCCAGGCAGAGTCCTTCTTGAACCGGTAGACCGTCATGCCGCGCTTGTCGACGACGATGTTGCCGAGTTCCGGATCCTTCCGGACCGAAAGCCCGGCGAGATCCGCCTGCTCGCCGCCGGTGGAATCTGCGGTGTTCACCGCCGCCTTCTTGCCGTCCGGCGCTGCGGCGAACCAGGTGCCTCCCACGCCCTGACCATTGGCGTCACCCGGCTCGGCGTCCTTGGCGTACCGGTACATCGGCCACCCGGCAATGGTGAGTTGCTGGGTGCCGTCCGCGCGGGTGACCTTGCCGATCAGCGCCGCGTCGGTACCGGCGGCAGCCGTGACATTCCCCGCGGGAACAACCGGCCAGGCCTTCGCACAATCGCCCTCACAATTCGACTTGGGCGGACTCGCGGTGTCCTTGTCGAAACGGTAGAGAGTGAATCCCTCGCTGTCCGTCACGACCTTGCCGAGTTTCTTGCTGTCCCAGACAGCGAGCTGTCCGGCCTGCTTCGACGTGGCTGTCCCGGCAGCGGAATCGGATCCGTAGCCGCTGTCGGAGCCGTAACCGCTGCCGGCCTGCCCGGCCGGACTCGCGTTGCCCACGTTCTGCCCGTTGGGGGACGAGGTGCCCTGCTCCTGACCGCACGCCGTCGTCAGCGCCAACAGGGCAGCCGCGGTCACCGCGAGCGAGGCGTTCCGCCAGGTGTTCATGTCAACTCCCGTGATTCTCAAGCCAGTTGTGACGCGATCCCGCGCCGTTCATGGCCCTAGGTACGGGCGGTGGGTGCTTCTTTGTTCAACGCGTTCGCAGAATTTCCCCGAGCCGCAAACCCGCCACACCCCAGGTCCCCTCCATCAGGGGAATCCGGACCGTGATCCGCGTGCCGTGCGACCAGCCGGAACATGCTCCCCGTCGTGTACGGATCGCTCATCGGGCGGCTCACCGCAGCCGTCGCACTCATCTGGCTCCTGACCGCCCCGGTGCCCGCGGCGGCCGACAACTGCTCGTACGCCTCGATCGGGGACGGCGGCGGCAATTCGTCGGTCGCCACATCGGGCGACGGCCACTGCCAGGCGGGCCCGGCTCCCAGACCCACTCCGCGACCTGAGCCGCCACCACCCCCACCCCCACCCCCGCCACCCCCGCCTCCACCTCCACCGCCGCCCCCGCCGCCTCCTCCGCCGCCCGCACCGGCGCCGCCGCCTCCCGCGCCTCCCGCGCCTTCCGTACGCCCGACGCCGCCCGCACCAAAGCCCGTGGCGATCCCCGACTACCGCAGACCGCCGCGCAAGGTCCCGAAGCACGGCGCCTCCCTGGTCACGCTCACCCTGCTGATCACCGCCCCGGCGGTGTTCGCCGTCGCCGTGCTACGTCCCCGCTCCCGCTGACCTGATGACCGGATGACCTACGGAGAAGCCCATGTCGGAATGGCTTGTTCTCTCTATCGCCATGGCCGCGGCCTGCGCCGTCGTGCTCACCATCGCCGTTCTCAACAATCGCCGTATCGGGGAGGATGACGACCCGTCCGAGACCCCCGATGTGATCGAGTACATGACGATGATGATCGGAGTGGTCTACGCCATCGTGCTCGGCCTCGCCATCGCCGGCGTCTGGGAGGGGCGCAGCGCCGCCCAGGAGTACGTACGCCAGGAGGCCCAGGCCCTGCACGAGGTGAACGTCAGGTCGTCGGTCTACCCGGCGGAGGTGCACAACCGGATCCGCGCCGACGTCGACGCGTACGTCGGCCATGTCGTCCACAAGGAATGGAAGGTGATGGCCGAACACGGCGATCTCACCGACAAGGGCACCGAACTCCTCGCCCGGGTACGCGCCGACGTCACCGACTACAAGCCGAGGACCGACCATGAGGGACAGGCATATCAGCCGCTGGTCGATCAGGTCGCCGCTGCCGACGACGCACGCAGCGCCCGGGGGCAGAGCGCCGGCGCCACCATGCCGGGGGTGGTCTGGTTCGGTCTGATCATCGGAGCACTGGTGACCGTCGGGCTGATCTTCACACTCCAGATCCGCAGAACGTTCCGGGAACTGCTCCTGGCCGGACTGTTCAGTGTGCTCATCGCCTTCCTGCTCTTCCTGATCTGGGACTTCGACTCCCCCTTCGGCCGCGGGATCTCGGCGACCGCGGCCCCGTTCCTCGCCCTCTTTCCCCACGTGTCGGGCTGACCGGCGTCCGACACGTCCCGATGGTGCGCCGCCCGAGGGACAACGCTGCCCCATTCGCCGGACCCCGATCGCGGGCCGCATGCGGCACTTCTAGCGTTTCCGTCATCGAGGCGCACGTGCGACGTCGTACGGAAACCCGTTCCGCAGCCGCTCCTCGGCGAACCGGAGGATTCACCATGCGCGCCGTACGCATCGCATCCGTCGCCCTGCTCGGCGCCGTCGCCCTGGCCCTGACCGCACCGGCCGCGACGCCGTACGCCTCGCCCCGGGGAAGCACGACCGGACCCGCCGTCACTCCTTCGGTCATCGCGCCGGGCGGTCAGGTCACGCTCACCGCGCAAGGGTGTTCAAGAGCGGCGGCGGCCCGCTCGGACGTCTTCGACAGCGTCGACATCCCCCCGGGCGGCAGCGTCACGGCCACCGTCGCCGATGATGCCGTAGGCGGTTCCGTCCATGAAGTGACGTTCATCTGCAACTCGTCGCCGACCGCCAGGGCGAAGGTCGCTCTCACCATCGCCACCACTGCCCCCGCCGCCGGCTCCCCGGCGCCGGAGGCGGTGCAGGGTGGCCTCGGCAACGGCATCGCAGGGCTGAACACCGCAGAGGCGGCGGGCGGAGCCGCGCTGTTGGTGGTCGCGGCCGCCCGCGCCGTCTTCGTGACGCGCCGCCGCAAGCAGGGCCGCGGCCACTGAACGGGGCGAACGCCTGTCGCCCGCGCCCGGCTCCAGGCCCGGGCGACAGGCGCAGCCGGTGCCGGGACTCTTCGGACGGCGGGCTCGTCGGGCGGGATTCCCCTGGGGCGATGATGCGGCAACACGCCGACCGCGCCACCCCCGTGATCCCGCGCAAAGCTCTCCATGACGGCAGAGCTGACGAATCCGCAGGTGACACGCTGTCAGGCAGCCCATCGGTTCGGCACTCCGCCGAGCGGGGCCCTCCCGGCAGCCACCCGTTCGCCCCTTCCTGATCGCCGCCCGTCCGCTGCGCCCTTAGCCTTCCAGACGTCGGGACGAAGGGAGAACCATGGGCCGGGACCAGTGGCGCGTCGAGCGGACCAGATACTCGCCCTGGGGCGCACTCGCGTTGGTGCTGCTCACCGGCCTCGCACTGGTGCGGAACGGGCCGGGCCTCCCCCCGGACCCGCCCCGGCCCGCCGTCGCCCCGTCCGGCCGTCACCCGGGGAGCGCAGGGGCGCTCGCCGAGGGGGCCTCGGTGCGGTCGCCGGCTCACCCGGCCGCCTCGCGCGTGGTCATCCCGTCGCTCCGGGTCGATGCCCCGATCATCGAGACGAACCCGAGCGGAAACGACCGGATCGAGCCACCGGCTCCGGGAGAACCCGGTCTCGCCGGCTGGTACCGCAACGGCGTCGCGCCGGGGCAGCCGGGCACCTCGGTACTGGTCGGGCGGGCCGACAGCACGGCGGGCCGCGCCGTCTTCCACGGTGTCGGCTCACTCAGGAAGGGCAGCCGCATCGAGGTGTCCCGCCCCGACGGCACGGCCGCGGTGTTCGAGCTCTACGGAGTCGAACTGCTCTCCAGGACCCGTTGCCCCGGCCCCCGGGTGCACGGCGGCACCGGAAGGGCCGAGCTTCGGATCATCTCCTGCGGCGGCACGACGGCCGACGGGCACGACCGCGGAACCGTCGTCGTCCTCGCCCGCCTGGTCACGTCCGGCCGACCCGCGGCGACCGGCAGCCGACGGGCCGTCACCGGCGGTGCGGCACCGTGATCCGGTAGCCCTCGTCGAGCAGCTCCGGAAGATATCTGCGCAGCGCGGCGACACTCTGCGAGCGGTCTCCGCCGGCGTCGTGCGACAGGACCACGGCGCCGGGCGCGGCCCCCTCCCGGATCCGGCGGACGATGCTGGTCACGCCGGGCTCCGTCCAGTCCAGACTGTCCACGGTCCACGCCATCGGCTCCATGTCCATGGCTGCACCGATCTCGAAGGTGTCGCGGTTCCAGGCTCCGTACGGCGCCCGGCACCAGAGCGGCGGAGCGCCCGTGAGCTTCTCGATGACATCGCCGGTACGACCCAGCTCGTCCCGGATGCGGGCCCGCGAGAGCTCCGTGAACAACGGGTGGGCCCATGAGTGGTTGCCGATGGTGTGCCCGTCGTCCGCGATCGCCCGCACCAGATCCGGATTGCCGTCGGCCATCTCCCCGCAGAGGAAGAACATCGCGCGGACGTCGTGCGTGCGCAGGATGTCGAGGATGTGCGGGGTGTGCAGCGGGTCGGGACCGTCGTCGAAGGTGAGCACCATGGCATGGCCGATGTCGGGCACTTCCTCGAACGGCCTGGTGCGGACCGGCGCCGGCCGGAACCGGGGCGCGGCATCCGTGGTCACGGGCTGTGGCCGGTGTGCGGAGAGCGCGGCCGGGAGAGCGGTCAGCGGCCCGACGGCCCCTGCCGGCTCCATCGCGGCCCGGTCCGGAGCGCCGGCCGAATCTGCGGCAATCATGTGCAAGACAGTAGCGGCGGCGAGCCGGCCGCCATCCGCAGCATCGTCCTGCGGCCGACCGGCCTCTGATCAATCTGCATGCCCCACTGCTCGCATGCCGGCTCTCCCACCCCGCTCGACGACACCGGATGCGAGGCGGCTCGCACCCGATCGAGGGAACGCATCAACGGGGTCCGTCACTCCCGGGTCCGGCCTGCCGGGCAGCCCGCGGCGGACGCGCCGGTGGGAGCGGCTAACCTCACTGCCGTGACAGACCAGCAGCCCCACCAGTTCGAACGCGGCACGGACGGACCCAAGGTGATCGTCGCGGGCCTCGACGGCTCCGAGTCCTCGATGCGTGCCGCCGCGTACGCCGCCGGGCTCGCACGGCGCCAGAACGCCATGCTCGCCCTCGTCTACGTCCAGCCGGTGATGCCTGCGGGGGCCGCACTCGGCGCACCGGTCGCCGACACGACCGGCGAGGTGGCGGAGGGGCTGGTGAGCGAGATCCGCTCGGCGACGGAGCGGCTGAAGGACATATGGAATGTGCGCTGGGAGTTCCACACCTTCCGCGGCGACCCGTACAACGGGCTGGTCACCGCGGCCGATGAGCTGAAGGCGGATGCCGTCGTGGTGGGGGCGTCGGAGTCGGCGGGGCACCGCTTCATCGGTTCGGTGGCGATCCGGCTGGTGAAGGCGGGGCGCTGGCCCGTCACCGTCGTTCCGTAGCGCGCACGCCGCACGCGGGTGGGCGGCCGCCGTCGGACTTCCGCCGGCCGCGACGGACTTCGCCGGGCGGCGAGCAGCCACAGGGCCGGGGGTCACGGACCGTGACGGTCGAGGCCCGCTCCCCGGTCGCACCGGAGCCCGGCCGCCTGCTCGCTCGCCGCAGCGCCCGGGGGACCGCCTGCGGCCGGGCCGGCACACCCGCGCCTCGCCCGCTCGCCGTCGCGTCGCAACCGCCGGGCCGTTCACCGCCCGCCCGGCACTCGCCCGACCGTTCACCGCACCACTCGCCGCTCCGTGCGACCGCTCGTCGCATGTCCCGGTGCACCTTCTGTTCGCCGCGGCCCGGATGCGTTCGTATACGGCGCAGAGAGCGGCGAGGCGGCAGCGGCCTCCGCGGGAAAGGGCGTTCACGATGACCATGACGACGACCGATGAGCGGGCCCTGGCGGAGTTGCAGCGCCGACACGGTCCCGCCCTCCTCCACTTCCTGCTCGGCCTGACCTTCGGTGACCGGCAGCGGGCCGAGGATCTGCTCCAGGAAACGCTCGTACGGGCCTGGCAGCATCCCGAGGCGTTCGACGGTCCGTACGAGTCGATGCGGCCCTGGCTCTTCACGGTCGCGCGGCGTCTGGCGATCGACGCGCGCAGGTCCCGGCAGGCCAGGCCGGCAGAGGTCGGTGACCTCGCCCTGCAGAGCGCGCCGGTCCGGGAGGACACGGCGGAGGTGACCGTCGCCGCGCTCGATGTCCGCGAAGCGGTCCGGACGCTGAGCCCGGAGCACCGTGCGGTGCTGGTGCAGATCTACTTCCGCGGTCTGAGCGTGGCCGAGACCGCCCGGGCGCTGGGCATACCGGTGGGCACCGTCAAGTCCCGCTCCTACTACGCCCTGCGTCTGCTCTCCCGCAGCCTTCCCGGCTATTCCAGCAGGTCCTTCGCGCCGAGCAGCCCGAGCAGGGACACCGCTTCGGCGACCTCCAGGTAGTCGGCTGCGCAGCCGTCGCAGCTCTGCAGGTGCCGCGCGACCGGCCGGGCCTCCCCGTCGGTGAGCGCATCGAGCACATAGGCACCGAGCAACTGCCGCACATGCGGGCCCTCCGGGGGATCGGTGGTCATCGAAACCTCCTGTCTGTGACGGATCGGGCCGGACGGATCCTGCATTTCTGGCCACGCGGGGCGTCCTCCCCCGGTTCAATGCTGCGTGAAGCCCGGTGCCGAACACAGAAAGAGGCGAGACGGGATGCGTCCGGAACGTGCCGATGGGGCCGGTGGGGGCGGGCTCCTGGTCCCGATGGCCTGGATGTACGCGGAGTACATCGCCGACGAACTGCTGCGGACCGGTGATCTGATGGAGCCGGCGACACTGGAGTACCGCGCGGGGCGCGACGCCCTGGCCCTGACCATCTTCCTCTCCGACGGGGCGGTGGCCGATGTGCTGCCCGCGACCGGGATGATGGACGAGCTGCGTCTGCTGACGGCGTACGGAAGCGCCTGGCGGAGCTGGGTGTGCGAACAGCTCGACACGCTGAGTGCGGAGGCCGCGCCGGACGGCGGCCGGGGCGGGCCCGATCCCGATCTGGCGCTGGCCCGGGCGGCGTGGCGGTGGCTGGACGAGACCGAACTGCTCGCGGCCGACCTGGATGCGATCGGCCCACCGCCGTGGGAACCGGTCGGCGTCGAGGACGACGAGCAGGGGGCCGAGGGAACGGCCCAGGTGTGGACCCCCGCCTGGCAGCTGGGGCTGCCGCTCGGTCATCTCGCGATCCATCTGTACTGAACCGGCCGGTGTCCGCCGGTTATGAGCCGTGCACCCCGGCGCGGTACTTCGGCAGGCGTACCGTGATCCTCATCCCGGCACCGATGCCCGTCTCGATGACGAGCCCGTAGTCGTCGCCGTAGACCTGGCGCAGCCGCTCGTCGACGTTGAGCAGACCGATGCCGGTGGAGGAACCGCCCTCGCCGCGCAGGATGTTCCGCAGCCGTTCCGGGTCCATTCCGGCGCCGTCGTCCTCGATGACGACCTCGGCCTCCGATCCCGCGTCCAGGGCGCTGATGGTGATACGGAGCGGGGTCTCCCCCGCTCGGTCCGGCCCCGGGGCGCGGGGAAGGGTGACCGCGCCTTCGAGGCCGTGCTTGACGGCGTTCTCCACCAGCGGCTGGAGGCAGAGGAACGGCAGCGCCACGGGCAGCACTTCGGGGGCGACCTGGAGGGTGACCGCGAGCCGTTCGCCGAACCGGGCCCGTACGAGAGCCAGATACTGGTCTATGGAGTGCAGCTCGTCGGCGAGGGTGGTGAAGTCGCCGTGGCTGCGGAAGGAATACCGGGTGAAGTCGGCGAACTCCAGCAGGAGTTCACGCGCCTGCTCGGGGTCGGTCCGGACGAACGAGGCGATTGCGGCGAGGGAGTTGAAGATGAAGTGCGGGGAGATCTGGGCACGCAGGGCCCTGATCTCGGCCTCGATGAGCTGGGTGCGGGACCGGTCGAGTTCGGCGAGTTCCAGCTGTACGCAGACCCAGCGGGCCACCTCTCCGGCCGCCCGGGCCAGCACCGCGGACTCGCGCGGGGCGTAGGCGATCAGGGTGCCGAGAACCCGGTGGTCGACGGTCAACGGCACCGCGACGGCCCAGCGCAGCGGGCAGTCCAGGTCCTCGCAGTCGCTGTGGAAGGCGGTGTTCCGGCCACCGTCGAGTACGCCCCGCACCCGGTCCATGACATGGCTGCCGTGATGGTCGCCTTCACCGTCCCAGACGAGCACCCGTTCCCGGTCGGTGAGGCAGAGCGCGTCGGTGCCGAGCAGGGAGCGCAGCCGTCGGGCGGACTTGCGGGCGCTCTCCTCGGTCAGTCCGGCGCGCAGCGGGGGCGCGGCCAGCGAAGCGGTGTGCAGGGTCTCGAAGGTGGCGTGCTCGACGGGGGTGCCGACATCACTGGTACGCACGGGGCGGGCGGTCCGGCGGCCGATCAGGAAGCCCGCCGAGAGCAGCAGGATCACCAGCAGGACGAGTACGGCGTACACGGGGCCGCTCATCGGTGTCCCCCGGTCATCGGTGTCTCTTCGTCATCGGTGTCTCCCGGGCATCAGCGCTTCCGGCAGATGGAAACGGGTCATCGCCGCGTTGGTGCCGGCAGGTATCCGGGCAGGCGTGGCGAGCGAGACCAGGACCATCGCGAGGAAGCCGACCGGCACCGACCAGACGGCCGGCCAGGCGAGCAGCGTGTGCGGCCAGCCGGGCGGCCGTACCGCGCCGCTGACGGTGATGGCGACGGACAGGAACGCGGAGCCGCCACCGAGCACCAGTCCGGCGATCGCGCCCGGCGGGGTGAGCCGCCGCCACCAGATACCGAGGACCAGCAACGGACAGAAGGAGGACGCCGATACGGCGAAGGCCATGCCCACCGAGTCGGCCACCGGCACCCGGCTGACCATCAGCGAACCGGCCAGCGGGACACACATGGCCAGGACGGTCGCCAGCCTGAAGTGCCTTACCCCTCGTGACGGCAGGACATCCTGGGTGATGACTCCGGCGACGGCCATGGTGAGCCCGGAGGCGGTCGACAGGAACGCGGCGAAGGCACCGCCGGCGATGAGCGCGCCGAGCAGTTCCCCGCCGAGCCCGCCGACGGCCTGACCCGGCAGCAGCAGCACGGCGGCGTCCGCGTCCCCGCCGTGGATCAGCTCGGGGGCGTAGAGCCTGCCCAGCGCGCCGTAGACGGGCGGCAGCAGATAGAAGACGCCGATCAGGGCGAGGACGGCGACGGTGGTACGGCGGGCGTCGCGGCCGTTCGGGCTGGTGTAGAAGCGGACGACGACGTGCGGCAGCCCCATCGTGCCGAGGAACGTGGCGATGATCAGCCCGTAGGTCGCGTACAGCGGATGGTCGGCGCGGAAGACGGAGAGCCGCTCGTCGAAAGTGACACGCGGCCGCCCGTCGCTCTGCCAGGCGAGCACCAGGAAGATCGCGGGTACGAGCAGCGCGGTCAGCTTCAGCCAGTACTGGAAGACCTGGACGAAGGTGATGGACCGCATGCCGCCTGCGGCGACGGCGACCACGACGACGGACGCGACGAGTACGTCGCCGAGCCACCCGGGCGCACCGGTGAGGATCTTCAAGGTGAGTCCTGCGCCCTGGAGCTGGGGTACGAGGTAGAGCCAGCCCGCCCCGACGACGAGAACGCTCACCATCCTGCGCACCTGCCGCGATTCGAGCCGGCCCTCGGCGAAGTCCGGCAGGGTGTACGCCCCGGAGCGGCGGAGCGGTGCGGCGACGAAGACCAGCAGCACCAGATAGCCGGCGGTGTAGCCGACCGGATACCAGAGCATGTCGGGGCCGTGCACGAGCACCAGTCCCGCGATGCCGAGGAAGGAGGCGGCGGAGAGGTACTCACCGCTGATCGCGGCGGCGTTGAGCCGAGGGCGCACGGTGCGGGAGGCGACGTAGAAGTCCGAGGTGGTACGCGAGATGCGCAGCCCGAAGCCGCCGACCAGCACGGTGGTGAGCACCACGGCGGCGACGGCCGCCACCGCGTAGGTCCGGGTCACTGCGCGGGGCGGCCTTCCACGAGCCGGGCGAAGTCGCGCTCATTGCGTTCGGCGCGCCGCACGTACCACCAGCCGATCAGGGTCAGCGGCGGATAGGCGGCGAATCCGAGCACCGCCCAGACGACAGCGGCGCTGTCCAGCGCGGCGAAGACCAGCGGCAGCGTGCCGACGACCACGGCGAGGACGGTGAACGCGGTGAGTCCGGCGCGCAGTTGGCTGCGCATCAGCGAGCGGACATAGGCACCGCCGAGCGCGGTCTGCTCGTCGATCTCCGACAAGGTGCGGTAGCGGGGCAGCGGACGCACCCGCCGGGGCTCCCCCGTCACCACTTCGCGCCGGGGCGTCGACTCTGCGGACATGGGCCCGGAGTGTACGCAGCCGGGCGCCTCCGTGGGAAGGGATCGAACCCGGGTAGGCCCTGGTCAGCGACGGGTCTGCCGCATGAGCAGATCGCGCAGCGCGCGGCTGTGGCGGCGGCTCACCGCGAGCTCCGCGGTACCCACCCGCACGCTCATGCTGCCCGCGTCGAGCCGCAGTTCGTCGATCCGGTCGAGGGAGACGAGATGACGGCGGTGGATGCGCACGAAACCGCGCGAGCGCCAGCGCTCCTCCAGCGCGGTGAGGGGGATCCGGACGAGGTGACTGCCCTGGGCGGTGTGCAGCCGGGCGTAGTCGCCCTGCGCCTCGGCGTACGCGATGTCGTCGACCGGGATGAACCGGGTCACGCCGCCGAGTTCGACGGGTATCTGGTCGGCCGCGGTGTCGTGGACGGGGGCGGTGCGGTCGCCGACCTGTTCGGCGACGCGGCGGACGGCTTCGGAGAGGCGTTCGCGGCGGACGGGCTTGAGGACGTAGTCGACGGCCTTCAGATCGAAGGCGTGGACGGCGAACCCCTCGTGGGCGGTGACGAACACGATGAGCGGGGGCGCGGCGAACCCGGCCAGCAATTGGGCGACGTCGAGCCCGGTGAGACCCGCCATGTGGATGTCGAGGAAGACCACGTCGATGGCGGACGGATCGTCGGGACCTGCGTCGACGGCGGCGCCGATCCGGCGGAGTGCCTCGGTGGCCCCGGTGGCGCCCTCGGCACTGCGGATGCGGGAATCGGCGCGCAGGAGGTAGAGCAGCTCCTCCAGGGCGGGTGCTTCGTCGTCGACGGCGAGTACACGCAGCATGAGGCCGGAGTGTAGAGCGTGTCCGGCGGTTCCGGCTTGAGTGATTCACCGGTGCGGTCCGTACCAGAATGCATGCGCACCCCGGAACCTCATCGCCATGTCGGCGCCTATGCACTGGGCGTGCTCGGTGCTGCCGATGCCTTCCGCTTCGAGGAGCATCTGGCGCAGTGCCCGCTGTGCGAGATCCGGGCGGCAGAGTTCCGGGCGGTGACGGCCGTGCTCGCGGACTACGCGCGTCGGACGCCTCCGGGAGTGGATCCGGTTGTGCGGGTGGGGCCCGAACCGGTGCGTCGGGCGGTGGCCGCGGTGCTGTCGGCACGGCGCAGCAGCCGAAGGAAGCGGCTGGCACTGGTGGCGGTTGCGGTCGTCCTCGCGGTGGGCGGGCCGTTCGTCGTGGCCGGCGGATCGAGTGGGGCGGGCGGACCCGCTGCGGTGCGGACGGAACGGTGGGCTGCGGCGGACCCCTCCACGGGGATGACGGCGGTGGTGACCGCAGGAGCGAAGGATTGGGGGACGGACGTCGGCCTGGAGGTGGCGCGGGTACCGGAGCCGGGGGTGTGCGCCCTGGTCGCGGTCGGGCGGGACGGCAGCGAGGAGACCGTCACCACCTGGTCGGTGCGGGGACGGGGCGACCGGCCGCCGACCATGCACGGCGGGGCCGCGCTGCGCCCGGCGGCCATCGACCGGTTCGAGGTGCGGGCTGCGGACGGGCGGCGGTTGCTGGCGCTCACCCGCTGACACCCCCTACTTGAGGAGTCTGGACAGGCGGCGGTCGGCCAGTGGCCTGCCGCCGGTCTGGCAGGTGGGGCAGTACTGGAGCGAGGAGTCGCTGTACGAGACCTCCCGGACGGTGTCCCCGCAGACCGGGCAGGGTTCACCGGTCCGTCCGTGGACGCGCAGTCCGCTCTTCTTCTCCGCCTTGAGCTTCCCGGCCGCCACCTTGCCGGTCCGTGCGACGGCGTCGCGGAGCGTGGTGCGCAGAGCGGTGTGCAGCCGGGTGATCTCGTCGTCGGTGAGGTTCGCGGTGAGGGAGAACGGTGACATCTTCGCGGCGTGCAGGATCTCGTCGCTGTAGGCGTTGCCGATGCCCGCGATCAGGGACTGGTCGCGCAGGGCGCCCTTGATCCGGCGGCGTTCTCCGGTGAGCAGCGCGGCGAACGCGTCCCGGTCGAAGGAGTCGTCGAGCGGATCGGGCCCGAGCCGGGCGATGCCGGGCACCTCGGCCGGGTCGCGGACCAGATACACGGCGAGCCGCTTGGTGGTGCCCGCCTCGGTGAGGTCGAAGCCGTCGCCACCGGTGAGCACGGTGCGCAGCGCGAGCGGGCCCCTGCCCGGGCGTGGCGCGACAGCGGGAAAGCTGTCCTTCCAGTGCAGCCAGCCCGCCCGGGCGAGATGGGTGACCAGATGCAACGGACCGGCCTCGATGTCCAGGAACTTGCCGTGCCGGGCGACGCCGGTGACCGTGGCGCCCTCCAGGGCGGTGAGCGGCGGGTCGTACGTCTTGAGCACGCTGACGGCGAGCGGCAGGACGCGGGCGATCTCCTTGCCGGTCAGATGCTCGTCGAGAAAGCCCCGCAGCGCCTCGACCTCCGGTAGTTCGGGCATGGATCCCAGGATGCCGCAGCCACCCGCCCGCTGCCACCGCCGGTCAGAGGCCGTACGTCCGCTCGGCGGTCGTCGCGAGGACGGCCTGCCGCTCGTCGGCGCTCAGCCCTGCGATGAGGCTGCGGGCTGCGTCCACGACATCGGCGTAGCCCGCCGCGAGCCGGCAGACCGGCCAGTCGGAGCCGAACATCAGCCGGTCGGGTCCGAAGGCTTCGAGGACCGTGCCGGCGTACGGGCGCAGGTCGTCGACCGTCCAGGAGTGCGGGTCGGCCTCGGTGACCAGGCCGGAGAGTTTGCAGACGGTGTTGGGGCGGGCGGCCAGCGCCGTGACGTCGTCCGCCCACGGGCGGAGGCTCCCGGTGGCGATGGGCGGCTTGCCCGCATGGTCGAGTACGAAGGTCAGTTGCGGCAGCAGGTCGGCGGCCCCCACCGCGGCGGCCAGTTGGTGGGGCCGGACGACCAGGTCGTAGACGAGTCCCGCGGCGGCCACGGCGGACAGTCCGCGCCGGACGTCGGGGCGCAGCAGCCATTCGGGGTCGGGCTCTTCCTGGACCTGGTGGCGGATGGCGACGAGCCGGTCGCCACCGGGTAGTTCGCGCAGCGCGGCAAGGGTGTCGGCGACGTCGGGCGCGGTGAGGTCGGTCCAGCCGACGACGCCCGCCACGAGGTCGTCGCCGTCGGCGAGGGCGAGGAACTCGGGGGTCTCCTCGGGGACGGTCACGGTCTGGACGAGGACGGTGGCGTACACCCCGGCGGCCCGCGCCTCGGGTTCCAGGTCGGCAAGGGTGAAGGTGCGCCGGAGCGGGGCCAGTTCCTCGCCGATGATCCACTCCTGGTCGCGCACCGCCAGGTCCCACACGTGGTGGTGTGCGTCGACGATCCGTTCCCGGCCGGTCATCTCACAGCTCCCAGGCGACGGGGAGGCCCGCTTCGGCGCCGTCCGACGAGTAGTCGTGGGCCACGTCGAGGAGTTGGTCCATCCGGGCCTGCCAGGCGACGTTTACCGGGAGCTGCTCCAGTTCGGCGAGCAGCCGGGCGTAGTCCTCGCACTCGATGACGTGGAAGAGGTCGGTGCCGCTGCGCCAGATCGTCCAGGCGGTGGCGCCCGCCGCGCGGATCGCCGTGGTGAGCTCGGCGGGGACGTCGCGGTGCGCTGCCTCGTACGCGTCGATGCGGTCGGCACGGACCTTGGTGTGCAGGGCGATCCTCATCGTCGGTGTCCGTCCTCGGTGAGCAGGCCCTCGGCACGCAGTTCGTCCCAGAGGGCGTCGGGGATGTCGCGGGTGAGCAGACCGGCCGCGTCACGCATCTCGTCCGCGGAGCGGGCGCCGACGAGCACGGTGGCGACGGCGGGATGGGCGAGCGGGTACCGCAGCGCGGCGGCGCGCAGCGGTACGCCGTGGTTCCCTGCGACGGCCTTGATCCGCAGCGCCCGGTCCAGGAGGGCCGGCGGGGCCGCGGCGTAGTCGTACGTGGCGCCGGGGCGCGGGTCGGCGAGCAGCCCGGAATTGAAGACTCCGCCGACGACGACGCTGCGGCCGCGCGCCGCCGCCTCGGGCAGCAGGTCGACGAGGGCGGACTGGTCGAGGAGGGTGTGGCGTCCGGCGCAGAGCACGGTGTCGACGTCGGTCTCGCGGAGGAACCGGGTGAGCATCGCGGTCTGGTTCATGCCCGCGCCGATGGCTCCGACGACGCCTTCGGCGCGCAGCTTCTCCAGGGCCGGGTAGGCCTCGCGGAAGGCCGCTTCGGCGTGGTCGTCCGGGTCGTGCAGATAGGCGATGTCGATGCGGTCGAGACCCAGCCGTTCGAGGCTGTCCTCGATGCTGCGGCGCACCCCGTCGGCGCTGAAGTCCCAGCGGCGGCGGTGGGTGGCGGGCACGGCGAACCCTTCGGAGAGGCCGTCGTCCGGGGCGATCGTGCCGACCGGGAGGGGATCCAGCAGCCGGCCGACCTTGGTGGAGATCACGTAGGCGTCGCGCGGCCTGTGCCGCAGGGCCGCGCCGAGCCGGCGTTCGGAGAGGCCGAGCCCGTAATGCGGTGCCGTGTCGAAGTAGCGCACGCCCTCGTCCCAGGCCGCGTCCACGGCGGCGGCGGCCCGGGCGGGGTCGACCTCACGGAAGAGGTTGCCGATGGCGGCCGCCCCGAAGGACAGCTCGGTCACCTCGACCGTACTGGTTCCCAGCCTGTTTCGCTGCATGTCGCTGCCGCCCTCACCGATGATCGTTGTTTCCCGCACAACGAATATTCATCGGATCACTTGGGCGCGTCAACACCTCTGCCGACACGAACTACCGGGATTGCACGGATATCTGTCCGATCTATCAGGAGCGTCGCGAAGGCCGAACGATCGGCAGCAGCGCGAGCAGCTCACGCAGCTCGTCCTCGGCGCAGCGGGCCAGCCGCTCCAGGTCCGGGACCGCCTTGCCGTCGGCCACCAGCCCGATCTGCACCTGGCCACCGTACGTGGACAGTGCGATGGCCAGGGACTGCCCGCGGGCCAGCGGCGCCATCGGATAGACGGCGCGCAGCGGGCATCCGCCCAGCGAGAGCGCCGACCGCGGCAGGGGCACGCTGGTGACCAGCACGTCGAAGAGCATCCGGGCCGCACTGCCGGCCAGCGGAGCGCCGAAGCGGTGCGCGAGCGAAGGCAGTTGATCGGCGAGCACCGCGACGGCGCCCGCTCCCCGCAGCGGCCCGGCGGCCTTGTTGCGGTCCATCGCGGTACGGACGGCACGCAGCCGCCGCCAGGGATCGGACTCGGAAACGGGAAGCCCGAGCAGGTAGGCGGACAGACGGTTCCCGTGGGCGGCTCCCGCGCCGGGCCTGCGCCGGGAGACGGGCACGAGGGCGCGCGGGTCGGCGCCCGGCAGCTGCTCGCCGCGCTCCAGCATCCAGCGGCGGAGCGCTCCGGCGACGACACCGATCAGGACGTCGTTGGTGGTGCCGCCCGCGAACCGGCGGATCCGGCGGACGGCCTCGGCGTCGAGGTCGGCGGTGGCCAGGCGACGCGTCCCGCTGGAGGTCGCGGCGAGGGAGGGGGCGCCCCGCAGATCGAGCCGGCTGGCCCGTACGACCGAGGCTCCGACGCCGAACGCCCGCGAGAGGTCCTCGATGCGGCCCAGCGCGAACCCGGCCACCTGGCGCGGCCCCGGCATCCAGGAGCGGGGCGGAACCGGACGCACCCGGCGGGAGCCCGCCCCACTGCGGGCGCGGGCTCCGACGGAGGCGATCTCGTCGAAGATGCCGGCGCCGATGGCGACCGCCCGCATCCCGTCGGCCAGCGCGTGGTGCAGCTTGACGAGCACCGCGAAGGGGCCGTTACCGGCGCCGCTGATGACGTACATCTGCCAGGGCGGCAGCCCCCGTTCGAGAGGCTGCTCCATCAGCTCACCGGCGAGCCGGGTGGCACCCGCCATGAAGCCGTCGTCCCCCGCGTCCGCTTCGTCCGCGGGCAGCTGCACCCGCTGGACATGCCGGTACACGTCGAAGTCCGCGTCGGCCGACCAGGCGGCGCCGCCGACCGGCAGCAGGACGTCGCGTACGCGCATCCGCAGCCGGGGGATCGCGGCTGCGCGGGTGCCGAGCAGCTCCACCACGGCCTCCGCGGTGACACCCGGCGCCGGGGCGGGGGCCGGGGAGAAGACGGCCAGCGCGCCGAGGTGCATGGGATGGGCGTCGGATTCGAGGTGCCAGAAGGCCAGATCGAGAGGTGTCAGTAGCTCAGTGCCCAACGGATCCTCATGTCATCGAAGACAAAGACTGCCGGAGTCAACGACTGCCGCCACCGCAGTCAATCGCCCGCGATCGGTTACGGTCAAGTACAGACATGTTACGTTCTGTTACTGTCCGGTATTCTGTACGGGATTCGTCCGCGCCGGCGATCGGCCCGCGCGGTCACGCACGTTCCGGAATGATGAACTCGCACCACACGCACTTACCGCTGCCGCGGGACTCCACCCCCCACGCGTCCGCCAGCCGGTCCACCAGCATCAGCCCACGCCCCGACACCCCGGAGTCCCCCGCATCGCGGGGCCGCGGCAGCGCGCTCGACCGGTCCTCCACATCGACCCGCAGCCGGCGCTCGGGGCCGGTGAGCACCCGGATGGTGACGATCGCCCCTCCGTCGGTGTGCATCAGAGCGTTGGTGATCAGCTCGTCCGCCGCGAGCTCGACCTCGTCCGCGCGCTCCTTCGCGCCCCAGGCCCGCACCGCCGCCCGGATCATGTGCCGGGACGAGATCAGCGCCTCCGGGTCGTTCTGCGCGACGTGCTGCTGGAGCCGGCCGCCCGGCTGCGGCGCATGGGCCGCCTTCCGGCGCAGCAGCAGAACGGCCACATCGTCCTCGCCGCCCTGCTCGTCGACCCGTTCGCACAACTGGTCGGCCAGTTTCTGGATGTCCGGCGACCCGTTCCTGACCATCGACATGAGCCGCTGCATGCCCTCGTCGAGATCGGCGCCCGGCAGCTCCACCAGGCCGTCGGTGTAGAGCACCATCGTCTGGCCTGGATCCAGCTCGACGGTGCTCACCGGGTATTCCAGCCGGCCGAACTCGGCCGAGAGCCCCAGCGGCAGCCCTCCCTCGTCCGGCAGCCTGCGGCAGCTGCCGTCGGTGTCACGCACCAGCGGCTCGACGTGACCCGCCCGGACCAGCTGCACCACTCCGGTCGTCAGATCGACCTCGGCGTAGATACAGGTCGCGAAGCGGTCGGTGTCGAGTTCGTGGAGGAAGACGGACGCCCGCGCCATGACGGTCGCGGGGCTGTGTCCTTCCGCGGCGTAGGCGCGCAGGACGATGCGCAGCTGCCCCATGACCGCCGCCGCGTCCGTGTCGTGCCCCTGCACGTCACCTATGACCGCCCCCACCCGGCCGCCGGGCAACGGAATGACGTCGTACCAGTCGCCCCCGATGTCCCGCCCCAGGCTGGCCGAGCGGTACCGGACAGCGATCTGCGCGCCCGGCACCTCGGGTATCCGGCGCGGCAGCATGGCCTGCTGGAGACCCTCGGCGAGATCGTGCTCCTGCTCGTAGAGCATGGCCCGCTGCAGGCTCTGGGCGATCGAGCTGCCCAGCGCGATCAGCAGATTGCGTTCGTCGCCGGTGAAGCCGTCCTTGTCGCTGTAGAGCAGTCCGAGGGCCCCGATGGGCCGGGCCTGGGCGATCAGCGGCAGATAGGCCGCGGCGGTGATGCCCAGGTCGCTGATGTGCGGCCACAGGATCGGGTACGAGGTGGCGAAATCCTCGGCGGACTCGATGAAGCGGGGCGCGAGGGTACGGACGACTTCGCTCATCGGATACGGCTCGTCCGTGCGGGTGTACCGGGTGCCCGGCACGTACGACCCTTCGGGTCCGTCCGCCACCAGATGGATGCGCCCCGCCTCGGTCAGCCCCATGACGAGGCTGGTGGCTCCCAGGAGGGCCACACCCTGGGAGTTCTTGAGCACGTCGGTGACGTCCTTGACGGTGCGGGCGTGGGCCAGGGCGGCGGTGGCCCCCTCCACCAGGGTGGTGCGCCCGCGCCGCTCCTCGTCCTGCTCACGGCGGACGGTGGAGTCGGCCAGCTCCTGGGTGGCGTCCCGGACTATGCCGATGATCCGGCGGGGGCGGCCGGTCTCGTCGCGGCGGATGAAGCCCTGGGTGTGGGTCCATCGCATGGTGCCGTCACGCCGGAGGATGCGGAAGTACGCGCCGTAGTTGCTCTCCCCGCTCTTGAGCGCGGCCGAGACCAAGGCATCGAGGCGTCCGCTCTCGTCCGACGGCACGCGCAGTCCGAGAGTCCCCGGCCGGTCGTCGTATTCGTCGGCCCGCAGGTCGAAAACATCGAGCGCGGTCTGGTCCATGTGCATGAGCCCGCTGTCGAGGTCCCAGTCGAAGCTGCCCATACGGTTCAGGGCGAGGCTGAGATCCGGGTGGGCGGGCCATTCGTCCGGGAGTGACAGGGCAGCCGCTGCCCGATCATCCATGGGGCCATGCTGCCATCATTTGTCCGATTACTCGAATGATCACATCCGTCGTACGGCGGGGCGGAGCGCCTGTCACGGACCCCCGTACGCGGTCCGGCCCCGCGGCTCGCACCACGGGGCCGGAGCTGCCGGTCGGCCGTTCTCAGCGGCCCTGGAGCGACTTGACGTTGTCGCCGAACGTCCACCCCTTCGACCCGTCCCAGTTGAGCGACCAGGTCATCAGGCCCTTCAGTCCGCCGCCGTAGTGGTTCCAGGCCTGCGAGACGAGGTCCGGCGCCAGGTAGCCGCCCCCGGCGCCCGGCTGAGCGGGCAGCCCGGGGACCTGCTTGTCGTACGGCACCCTGACCGTGGTCCCCTGGACGACCAGCCCCTTGTCCAGGCAGTCGGTCTGCGCGGTGAACCCCTCGACCGTTCCGGCGGAGTACGAATCACCGGAGCACCCGAACATGCTGCCGTTGTAGTACTGCATGTTCAGCCACCAGAGCCTGCCGTTGTCTGCGTACTTCTTCACGATGGGCAGGTAGGCACCCCAGATCGAGCCGTACGTCACGCTGCCACCGGTGACATAGGCGGTCTCGGGCGCCATCGTCAGCCCGAAGTTCGAGGGCATCCGGGCGAGCACGCCGTCGATGATACGGATGAGGTTGGCCTGCGAGGCCGACAGTTGGTTGATGTCGCCACTGCCGGTGAGGCCGGTCTCGATGTCGATGTCGATGCCGTCGAAGTTGTACTTCTGCAGGATCGGCACGAGCGTGTCGACGAAGCGGTCGGCGACGGCGCTAGAACCGAGGTCGATCCCGGCCGCGGCACCGCCGATGGACATCAGGGTGGTCAGACCCGACGCCTTGGCCTGGCACATCTCGGCCGGGGTCGGAACCTTGACCGTCGAGTCCATACCGTCCTCCCACAGGACGGTGCCGTCCGACCGGATGACCGGGAAGGCCGCGTTGATCACGTTGTAGCCGTGGGCGGGAATCCGGGCGTCGGTGACCGGTATCCATCCGAGCGGAGGATGGACACCGTTCGAGGACCCGTCCCAGTTCTCCCAGTAGCCCTGGAGCACCTTGCCCGCGGGCCTCGACTTGACGGCACAGGTCTCGTCCTGCGCCGCCGCGCTCGGGCCCGCGGCAACCAGCGTCTGCACGAGGCACGCAGCCGCCAGGCCGATTCCGAGCAGACGCGATGTCCGACCGAACATGACTGTTCCCTTCCGTCGTGGCCGACCGTCACCGCGCCGGCGAGAGCCATCGATGCCATGAACCTGACAATGACGCCACCGTAAAATGGTCCAGACCTTGCGTCAATAGGTCTGGACCACCGAGGCGGAGGCTGATCCTCCGGCGAGCGGGGCGTCTGTCTCACCGCAGGGATCCCGCCCCGCACCGACCGCAAGGGCACCCCGGCCGCGCCGTCGCGCCGATCGCCTTGAACGCGTTCAGAAAAGTCCATAGAGTCGGGACACGGAGAGACGGTTGAACACGTTCAGGATGATGGGCGCGCCGCGCCCGTGATGACCGGTCAAGGAGGCAGGACGGTATGAGCGCCCTCAGCTACCCGGAGGTCGGAGCCACCCGGCTCGGCCCGCTCCCCGACGGCTACCACCATCTCCACCACAGGGTCGCGGTGGGCCGTGGCCGGGTCGCCTTCGAGTCGGCGGGCGCCGCCGTCACCGACTGGAGCATGCACCGCACGGCCGGCACCCGGATCCGGGCGTCGACGGTCCGCGCGGAGGCGGGCACCGCCGTGCGGGTGGCGATCGGCCTCGGCCCGTTGCGCTTCACCGCGCTCTGCGAGGTGATCTGGACCGCGTACGACAGGGACCGCATCGGCTTCGCGTACGGAACCCTCTCCCGGCACCCGGAGTGCGGTGAGGAGAGTTTCGTGGTGGAGCTGGCGGACGACGGGACGGTCTGGTTCACCGTGCTCGCCTTCTCGCGACCGGCCTGCTGGTACGCCCGGCTCGCCGGTCCGCTCGTCCCGTTCGCGCAGCGGCTCTACGCGCGCCGGCTGGGAAGCGCACTGCGCCGGATCGCCTCGGCGGGGTGAAGCGCCCAGCGGCTCCGCAGCGCCGATACTGGAGACGATGGAGTGGTTCACCGCAGACGGTTACTGGCTGAGTCGGCTGATCTTCCAGCGGGCTCTCGCCGGCATGTATCTGGTCGCGTTCCTCGCCGCCGCCCTCCAGTTCCGGGCGCTGATCGGCGAACGCGGGATGCTGCCCGTTCCCGAATTCGTGCGCCGCACGGACTGGCGGACGGCCCCCGGTCTCTTCCGGCTCCACTACTCCGACCGTTTCTTCGCCGTTGTCTGCTGGACCGGCTGCGCCCTCGCGGCCGCACTCATCGCGGGCGTGGACTCGTACGTCCCGCTCTGGGCGGCGATGCTCCTGTGGCTGCTGCCCTGGGCGCTGTATCTGTCGATCGTCCAGGTCGGCCAGGTCTGGTACGGCTTCGGCTGGGAGTCGCTGCTCCTGGAGACCGGCTTCCTCGCCGTCTTTCTCGGCAACGCGCATACGGCTCCACCGGTGCTCGTCCTGTGGCTCCTGCGCTGGGTGCTGTTCCGGGTCGAGTTCGGCGCCGGGCTGATCAAGATCCGCGGCGACGAGTGCTGGCGCAAGCTGACCTGCCTGTACTTCCACCACGAGACCCAGCCGATGCCGGGACCGCTGAGCTGGTTCTTCCACCGGCTGCCGCGGCCGGTGCACCGCGCGGAGGTGGCGGCCAACCACGTCACCCAACTTCTCGTCCCGGTGCTGCTCTTCGCCCCGCAGCCCGTTTCGAGCGCCGCCGCGGCCCTGATGATCGTCACCCAGCTGTGGCTGGTGCTGTCCGGGAACTTCGCCTGGCTGAACTGGCTGACCATCGTCCTCGCGCTGTCCGCGATCGACTGGTCGCCGGTCGTGGCGCCGCCGGCGCAGCAGGCGCCACCGCTCTGGTACGAGGTGCTGGTCATCGCCGTCACCGTGCTGGTCGCGGTGCTCAGCTACCGTCCGGCGCGCAACCTGATCTCCCGCCGCCAGGTGATGAACCGCTCGTTCGACCCACTCCATCTCGTCAATACGTACGGTGCGTTCGGCAGCATCAGCCGGGTCCGGCTGGAGGTCGCGGTGGAAGGCACGGACGAGCGGGTGCTGCACGAGGGGACGGTCTGGCAGGAGTACGGCTTCCGCGGCAAGCCGGGGGACCCGCACCGGATGCCACGGCAGTTCGCCCCGTACCATCTGCGGCTGGACTGGCTGATGTGGTTCGCGGCGCTCTCCCCCGCTTACGCCCGTTCCTGGTTCGGGCCCTTCGTGGAGCGGCTGCTGGAGAACGACCGGGACACCCTGCGGCTGCTGCGCCACAACCCGTTCCCCGACACCCCGCCCACGCATGTCCGCGCCAGGGTGTACCGCTACCGGTACACCACCTGGCGCGAACTGCGGGCCACCGGGCGCTGGTGGCACCGCACCTACGTGCGGGAATTCATCCGGCCCGTCTCCCTCGGCCCCTCGTTCCTCAGTCCGACCAGGCGACCTTGAAGACCCAGGCGTGCTTGCCGGTCCTGCGGGCCGCCGCCGGTACGTCGATCACCAGCGAGCCGCCGGTGGTGCGCCAGGAGAGCGGCCGGTCGTACCCGAGGAGGGTGACGCGGTCGCCGCTGCGGATCGGCACCGGGGCCTCGACGGTGAGCGTCGCTCCGGGCCGGGCCAGCGAATGGATGTAGAAGGCCTTGTCCGGCCGGACCGTGAACCGCAGGTCCTCGCCGAGCTGCGGCATCCGTGACCAGTACGTACTGCCGTAGATCGCCTCGCCGTTGGTCTTCAGCCACTCCCCCGTCTCGCGCAGCCGGCGCTGCATGATGCCGGGGATCGTGCCGTCGGCCTTCGGCCCGATGTCGAGCAGGAAGTTGCCGTTCTTGGAGACGATGTCGACGAGCGAGTGCACGATCTCCTCGGCCGTCATGTACTTCTCGTCGGGGGTCTGGGCGTTGTACCCGTAGGAGAACGGATCGAGACCGCGGCTGGACTCCCATTTCGCGGTGACGATCTGGTCGTACGTCGTGTACTCGGGCGTCGTGAAGTCGTGCGGTCCGATCCCGGATCGGTTGTTGACCGTGACGCCGATGGGCCGCGCCCGGTTCTTGGCGTTGTTGAAGTACTCGGCCAGCACCCGGTGGCTGTCGTTGTCCCCGCCGATGTCGCACCAGAGGATCTCGGGGTCGTACCCGTGGACCAGTTCCAGCATCTGCGGACCCTGGAACTCCGTGACGTAGTCCTTGCCCGCCGTGTACCCGGTGTACGGGACGGGCTCCAGCGTGTACGGATTGCGCGGGGCGTGACCCATCCACGGGCGGTCGGGGTTGAACCACTCGGGCATCGAGAAGTACAGCCCGCGGTGCAGTTCCGGGGTGTAGCGGCGCGAGGCGTCGAAGAGTTCCTTGACGAGATCGCGGCGCGGACCCATCTTCACCGCGTTGCGGTCGGAGAGCTTGGTGTCCCACAGCGCGAAGCCCTCGTGGTGCTTCGAGGTGAGGACGTGGTACTGCGCGCCCGCGTCGCGGAACAGCTCCACCCAGGAGCGGGGGTCGAAGTGCTCCGCACGGAACTGCGGGATGAAGTCGTCGTAGTTGAAGGACTCACCGTATGTGTCGCGGTGGTGGGCGTGGGTCGGGTTGCCGGGGTCCTGCATCTGGTTCCAGTACCACTCGGCGTACTGGGTGCCGACCGGCGCCCAGGCGGGCACCGAGTACACCCCCCAGTGGATGAAGATCCCGAACTTCGCTTCCTGGAACCAGTAGGGCGCCTGATGGCTGCTCAGGGAGTCGTCGGTGGGCAGGTAGTCGGGGACCCCCAGGGTGAGCGAGCGCCTGACCGTGGCCGCCTGCTGTCCGCGGCCGCGGGCGACAACGTTGCCCTCCCGCGCGGCGCCGGGTGCCGTGCCCGGCCCGCTGCGGATGCCGATGCGCACGCGGGCCTGGTCGCCGGGGGCGAGCCGGGTGATCCTGGCGGGTTCGACGGTCCGGGCGCCGGGGACGTCCACCGAGACGCTGAGTCGGTCGGCGGCCAGGACCGCGACGGTTCCGGCGTTGACCACGGTGGCTTCGACGCTCTGTGCGCCGGAGTCCAGCAGCGAGGTGGTGGAGCGCGCGTCGCGCAGGGTCAGCGCCCGCCCCTCGGCGGCCGGCTGGAGCGACAGCGCGAAGATGTGCAGGGACGACTTGTCGGCCTCGGCGGGCTGGGTGGTGGGAAGCGTGAGAGCGACGGCTTCCCTGGCCGGGTCGAGCGCGATCTCGGAGACGGCGATGGAGACCTGGTGTGCGTCCTTGTCGCCGTCGGGCGTGTAGCGGTACGCGGCGGTGACGGCTCCGCTGCCGGAGTACCAGTCCGGGCCGCTGAGCGTGGGCGTCGACGTGGTGCCGTCCGCGTAGTGGACGGTGACCTTGCCGGAGGCGGCGCCGTAGCTGCACGCGGTGAGGAAGAGCGCGGACAGAAAACGGCCGGACGGGAGGTCGATGCGCTGGCCGAGGGCGACGACGTTGTTCCCGGCACCCGCCGCAGCGGCCGGGAAGAGGAACGTGGTGCCGTCGATCTCCCTCTCCCCGGCCGGGAGTTCCTCACCGGGGAAGGTGTAGCCGGATCCGTCGAAGTCTCCGCCGCGGGCCTCTGCGGTGTCGATGCCGTCGTTGTCGAACCAGTTGTCCAGGGGCACGGGAACGGCGGCGGGGACGGCGCCCCAGTCGCTGCCGTGGACGTCAGGCCGGGTGGGAGCGGCTCCGGGTCGGGTGGCCGCATCGGCGGTGGCTGGGGTGACCAGGGCGGCGCCGACTGCCGCCCCTGCCGTCATTCCGAGTACATGGCGTCTGGGAAGTTCGGTCATGACATCCGATGATTGGAGCATGGCGGGGACCTGTCAATGCAATCTTCCAGACAGAACGAAACACGTTCCACACAGCCATCGGATGACTGGGGTGATTCGGAGTGGACTGCCCTTTCCGGGCAGGGAGCAACCGGCCGGAAAGGGCAGTCACCCCGGCCGGTCCGAAGTGGAGCCCGCGCGCGCCCGAGCAGCGGGGCGGCCGTGGGTCCGGCACATGCCTGAGCCCCGACCCTCCGCAGGGGCGGAGGGCCGGGGCTCAGGACTGACGGGCCGTGGCGAGAGATCGGGCCGCGTGGGTCGGGCCGGGCGATCAGTCGATGCCGGGCAGGATGTGCGGCTCGGCGAGGTCGTCCTCGTAGCCGGCCAGTCGGATCGGTGCCGATCTGGCCCAGACTTCGAGGTTCCGGAGCTTCTCGGGCCGGCGGGCCCGCTCCCCGTGTCCCTCAGCCGGTCGCTTCTCGTCCTTCGTCAGTTCTGGTGTCACCGCGCACTCCTTTGTGTCGCGTAACCCCGGGGCGTCGCCGACGCTCCGGCCTCATTACCGGGAATCGACTGCCCACCAAGGGCAGGGGCAGGAACAGTTCGGTCGCGGTGGCGCCGGGTACATGGGCGGAACGGCGGCCTGGTTACAGACCTGTCCCAGGACGGCCGAGGGACCTTTGTGGATCCCTTGGTGGCGTCCGTTCACACCAGAGTAACCAAATGAGCGCGTCCCCGCTCGATGGGACGTGTGTACCAGGTCACTTTCGGACAGCGAACCGATCTACGCACCTGTTCATCCCCGGCCCGCGACTGTGCAGGCCGGGGAGTCCACCGGCCTGCACGCTGCCGGCCTGCGGGTCTACCAGCCGGCCGGTGCGTAGTCCTTCAGGAAGCAGCCGAACAGATCCTCGCCCGCTTCGCCGCGCACGATCGGGTCGTAGACCCGGGCGGCGCCGTCGACCAGGTCGAGCGGGGCGTGGAAGCCCTCCTCGGCGAGGCGGATCTTGTCGGGGTGCGGGCGCTCGTCGGTGATCCAGCCGGTGTCGACGGCGGTCATCAGAATGCCGTCCTTCTCGAACATCTCCTGGGCACTGGTGCGGGTGAGCATGTTGAGCGCGGCCTTGGCCATGTTGGTGTGCGGGTGGCCCGCACCCTTGTAGCCCCGGCCGAACACGCCCTCCATCGCCGAGACGTTGACCACGTAGGCACGCCGGGCGGCCGTCGCGGCCATCGCCGGGCGGAGCCGGCTGATCAGGATGAACGGCGCCGTGGAGTTGCAGAGCTGGACCTCGAGGAGCTCGATCGGTTCGACCTCTTCGACCGTCTGGATCCAGCTGTTGGTGTGGTGCAGGTCCGGTACGAGACCTCCCGCGTCGATGGCGGTGCCCGCGGCGATCCGCTCCAGCGAGGCGGAGCCGGTGACCAGGGCGAGATCGGTGACGTCCTGCGCGCTCAGCCCCTCCTTGCGGGCGGCCGGCAGGGCGGCGACACGGTCGACGGAGCCGCTGCCGAAGGTACCGATGACCTCGGCGGCGGGGAGCTCGCCCGCGGGCAGCGGGGCGGACTCGGCGCCCAGCAGCTCGCTGTAGGCCTGCGGGGAGCGGCGTACCGTCTGCGCGGCGTTGTTGATCAGGATGTCCAGCGGGCCCTCGGCGGCGACCGAGTCCGCGAGCGCGACGACCTGCGCGGGGTCGCGCAGATCGATACCCACGATCTTCAGCCGGTGGATCCACTCGTCGCTGTCCGGCATCGCCTTGAAGCGTCGGATCGCGTCGTTGGGGAAGCGGGTGGTGATGGTGGTGTGCGCGCCGTCGCGCAGCAGCCGCAGCGCGATGTACATACCGATCTTGGCGCGGCCGCCGGTGAGCAGTGCCCGGCGCCCGGTGAGGTCGGTCCGCGCGTCACGGCGGGTCCGGTTCTCCTTGGCGCACTGCTGGCAGAGCTGGTGGTAGAAGGCGTCGACCTCGACGTACCGGGTCTTGCAGATGTAGCACGAGCGGGGCCGCTGGAGTATCCCGGCGATCTCGGCACCGGCCGAGGACGACGGCAGGACGCCCTGGGTCTCGTCGTCGATGCGATCGGCCGAGCCCGTGGCGGTGGCCTCGGTGACCGCCTTGTCGTGCGCGGTCTTCGCGGCCCGGCGCTCCTGGCGACGGCGCTGCTTCACGGTCCGGTAGACACCGGCGGTGGCCCGGCGCACGGCGATGGCGTCCGGGTGGTCGACGTCGATGGTGTCGAGTTCGTCGAGCACGCTGAGGCAGACGGCCAGCCGCTCCGGGTCGATACCGGGACCGAACTCCTCGATACCGGGAGCGAACTCCGGGCTGTCCTCTGTCACCGTCATTGCCGTTCCTCTGTCAGTCATGCCGCCGGGTTCTCCCAGCGGCCCCGGGCGCGTTGCCGCAGTGGGCTCACGAGGACTGGCATCCACGGTGTTGAGGCCCGGCTGCGGGCTTGCGCGAAGCCGCCGCACTTCGGGCCGAATGCCCCGCTCAAGTCTGCCATGTCCGCCGCGCTGCTCCATCCGGGTCAGCACAGCGGTACGGCGGGACGCGCGGGAGGCGTCACGGGCCCGGGGCGACCTGTCGGGCCGCCACCCCTGCGAGGACCGGGCTCGCGCCGGTCCAGGCCCGTCGGAAGCGTCCCTGATGAGCCCCAGCGGACGAGACGAAACGCACATATCAGGGCAGAGCATCCACTGTGACCGAGCGGAAGAAAAAAATCCGGATCTTCGCGCATCACTCGCGGGAAGCGGGGCAGACGCGTCTCGATACATCCAACGAACGAACAGGGAGGGCGACGACATGGTGACCGCGTCGGAGCAGATCAGCGGAGCAGGAACACTGCACCAGCAGACCGGTACGCTCACCGGCGCCGGGGATGCCGAACTGCCCTGGATCGAGGACACCGGAAAGGTCGCCCCGAAGGACGCGCGGCAGCTCTCCAAGCTGTTCCTCGACAAGCTCCAGGTCCTCGAGGAGGGAACGCACGAGTACCAGTACGCGCGCAACACCCTCATCGAGATGAACCTCTCGCTGGTGCGCTTCGCCGCGTCGCGGTTCCGCAACCGGGCGGGTGACGACACCGAGGACATCATTCAGGTCGGCACCATCGGCCTGATCAAGGCGATCGACAGGTTCGACCTCTCCCGTGACGTGGAGTTCGCCACCTTCGCCGTGCCGTACATCGTGGGCGAGATCAAGCGCTTCTTCCGCGACACCACCTGGTCGGTGCATGTGCCGCGCCGGCTCCAGGAGCTGCGTGTCGACCTCGCGAAGGCGAAGGAGCAGCTCTCGACCGAGCTGGACCGCGACCCCACCGTCAAGGAGCTGGCCGCGCATCTCGACCTTCCGGAGGAGGAGGTCATCGAGGGGCTCGTCGCCGCCAACGGTTACTCCGCCGGTTCCCTGGACACCCCCTCGGCCGACACGGAGTCCAGCAAGGACCAGCGGTCGTACGCCGAACTGCTCGGTGAGACCGACCCGGGCATGGAGGCGGTGGAGAATCTCCATGCGCTGGCACCGCTGCTGGAGAAGCTGGACGACCGCGAGCGGCGGATCGTGCAGATGCGGTTCGGGCAGGAGATGACGCAGTCCCAGATCGGTGCCGAGCTCGGTGTCTCGCAGATGCACGTCTCGCGGCTGCTGGCTCGCATCGTCCAGCAGCTGCGCGCCGGAATGTCCGTGGAGGCCTGACCGCGGCACGGACGTCCGGAGCGCGCGCCGCCACGGATCTCCTCTCTCCTCCGCTCGAAGCGGCCACGCATCGCCTGCGTGATGCAGCGGCAGCCGCCGACGCACCTGCGCGGACGGCCGGAAGC
>NZ_JBHVWN010000046.1:0-63616 GCF_042882275.1 Streptomyces sp. NPDC058231
TGTGACCCGCGTCCGCCTTCAGACCCGCGTAGTCCTTCTCCAACTGCTCCAGATCACCGGTGAACTGGGGTATCGCCTCAGGCTTGATCACTTGGTCTGCACCCCGGGCTTGGTGAGGTCGAGGTCGGGCACACCCAGTGCCTTGCGCTGCGACTCGGCGGCCATCTCCAGATCACCGTTCAGGTACGCGGTCGTCGCGTCCACCGCACCGGTGAGCGACTTCCCGGCCCGCGCCGCGATGAACTTCAGGTCGGACGTGGCGTGTTCGGCGTACTGCGACAGTGCCAGCGCGACGAGACCGCCCGTCGCCTTCTCACCGCCCTTGCCGCCACCGCCACCGTCCCCGCCGTCGGCGGAGACCGTGCCCGCACTCGTCGCCGCCGACGTCAGATGCTCGCCGAACGCCTTCGCGTGCGTCTCGATCTTGCCCGCCGTCTCACCCGTCGTCTTCAGCACGCCCTGAATGCCCTGCGGCTTCAGATCCCAGCCGGTCATGCGTTACCTCGTGTTCCCCGTTGCCACCTGGTGCCCGCCCGCCCAGGTCAGCCGATGTTGTCGACTGCTGCCTTCGCGCGCGTGATCGTGTGCTGCGCGGTGCCGTCGTTCTTCTCCAGCGTCGTCTTCAGCAGGTGGATGATGCTCTTGACCTCGTGCGAGGCCCGGTTCCACCGCATTTCCTTACCGTGGTACTCGTCCGCGACACCGTCCGCGGTGAAGTCCGCCATCGCGGCCTTGACCTGCCCGTCGCGTGCCGCGATCACTTCCTCCAGCTGCGCGATCACGATCTGGAGATTGCCCTGCGCATCCGCCGACGCACTCGTGTCGTACGCACGGCGGTCACTGTCACCAGCCATCACAAACCCCTGCCCGTCGAAAGGTCAGCGTCCGCCGAAGCGGGCCGCGTCGAAGTTGGCGGCGCCCATCTGCTGCCGCGCGTTGTCACCCTGCTCCTGGTCACCGGTGCCGAACGCCTTCTCCATGCCCGTCTGACCACCCAGCAGCGACGACAGCGAACCGTTCAGCGCCGCCGTGATCTCGTGCGAACGACCCTTGAACGAGTCGAACGCCACCCGCCCCGCACCGTTGAACTTGCCCTCCAACGGCGCTGCGGCGTCCACCAGCTGACGGATCAACGTGCCCAAGTCCGTACTCGAACCACGCGACTTCGACGCCAGATTCGACAGAACCTGCGCCCCCATGTCGAACTTCATATGCTTCCCCCTGCCGAACCAAGTGATCCCATAGGCCGCCATCCTTGCGAACCGTGGGCCGCCGGTGCAACCGAGAGGCGCCCTCGTGACCAAGGCATGACAGAACTGCCGGGGATCGAATGCGATCGAACTCGGACATCCTTGAACGATCTCTTCAGGGTCGTCACGCCGGCCGTTGGGCCGTGCCCCGCCGCGCCGCCGTAGAGGCGGTCGACGTCGCGTCCGCGCACGCCGCATCCGTGGGGCTTCTCCGCTCCGAGGGCCGGCTCATTCCGCCCTCCTTCGGGTCAGCGGGTAGCAGGCGAGACCGATGAGCGCGGCGGTCAGATGGCCGAGGTCGGTGAAGGTGCGGCCGGTGACCAGGGGGGTGCCGTACAGCGCGAGGACGGCGAGCAGGTACACGTACCGCCAGGGGCTGGGGACGCGGTACGTGAGGACGGCCACGACACCTGCGAGCGCGTAACTGACCCCGATGTCGAGGGCGTTGAACGATGACTGCGGTGCGTGCCCCCGCTGGACGGCCCAGGCCAGGACGCCTTCGCTGACGAGCGTGGCCAGGACGTGCGAGAGCGCCGCGACGCCGAACCAGCGCAGTGTGCCGAGCCAGCGTTCGACGGGGGCCTGGAAGACGGTGTAGAGGAACGCGTAAGGGAGCCAGTGGCCGCCCTCGATCCAGAACGCGCTGGAGATCAGGACCCGTACCGGGTCGCGCGAGAGTTCGTGGACGTTGGTCGAGCTCCGGCGCAGGAAGGCTTCCTCGAAAGCCGGGGACATCTGGTGCACGAGGACGGTGGTGACGAAGAGGATCGCCAGCCAGAGGTAGGTGCCGGGGGCGCTGCGGATCCAGGAGCGGACCGTGTGCAGGGTCCGCTCGGGGAGAGGGTGCGGGAACGTCGGCGGGGCCGGGCTGCTGGGGGGCATAACCGATTGATGCACGGTCCTACGATCGGGTGCGTGATTGACATTCCGGACGCGCTGATCGCCACCCAGTCCAAGTACAACGGCGAGGCCGGGCGCGCGTTCCTGGCCGCGTTGCCGGGGCTCGCGGACCGCTTCCTCGACGAGTGGCAGCTGCGGCGCGATGGGGAGGCGATGTACGGGGTGTGCGCGCTGGTGCTGCCCGTGGTGCGGGTACCGGACGGCCGGCGGGCGGCGCTGAAGCTCCAGGCGCAGGACGAGGAGACCGCGGGGGAGCCGGTCGCACTGCGCGCGTGGGGCGCGGCGGGAGCGGGAGCGGTGGAGCTGCTCGGCCACGACCCGGGGACCGGCACGATGCTGCTGGAGCGGCTGGACGAGCGGCGGCCGCTGTCGCAGGTGACGGACGAGCGGGCCGCGGTGGAGGTGCTCGCCGGACTGCTGGCCCGGCTGACGTCCGTACCGGCACCGGATGGTCTGCGACGGCTCGGGGACCTGACGGAGCTGATGCTGGGCGGGGTGGAGCAGACGGTGGCGGGGCTGGCGGACGCGGAGGAGCGGCGGCTGCTGGCGGACTGCGCGGCGGCGGTACGGGAGGTGGCGGCCGAGCCGGGGGACCGGCTGCTCCACTGGGATCTGCACTTCGACAACATCCTGGCCGGGCGGGCGGAGGAGGGCCGGGCGCACGAGTGGATCGCGCTCGACCCGAAGCCGCTCGCCGGGGACCCGGGGTTCGATCTGATGCCCGCCCTGTTCAACCGGTTCGACGCGTCGGCGGTGCGGTGGCGGTTCGATCTGATGACGGAGGCGTTGGGACTCGACCGTCAGCGGGCGCGCGCCTGGACGTTGGGGCGGGCGTTGCAGAACGGCATCTGGGCGGTGGCGGACGGGGGGTGCCGCCTGCTGCCGGAGCAGTCGGAGATCGCCCGTCGGCTGCTGGGCCGGGGCGAGAGCTGAGGGGGAGGGCGGAGCGGGGGAGCGTGGGCGGCTGCTCGGACCGACCGGTCTTAGGCTGCCCCCATGATTCGTACCGCTGTCCCTGCCGATGTCCCTGCCATCCACTCCATGGTCCGTGAGCTCGCCGAGTACGAGAAGGCGCTTCACGAGGCGAACGCCACCGAGGAGCAGTTGCGCGAGGCGCTGTTCGGCGAGCGGCCCGCCGCGTACGCGCACATCGCCGAGTCGGACGAGGACGGCGAGATCGTCGGCTTCGCGCTCTGGTTCCTGAACTTCTCGACGTGGCGCGGGGTGCACGGCATATACCTGGAGGACCTGTACGTACGCCCCGAGCGGCGCGGCGGCGGACACGGCAAGGCGCTGCTGACGGAGCTGGCGCGGATCTGTGTGGAGCGCGGGTACGAGCGCCTGGAGTGGTCGGTGCTGAACTGGAACGCCCCGTCCATCGCCTTCTACGAGTCGGTGGGCGCGCGGCCGCAGGGCGAGTGGACGGTGTACCGGCTGACGGACGGGGCGCTGGTGGAGCTCGGCGGCTGACCTCTGCCGGACAGTCCCTACGGCACGAGGGCGGCCTCGCCCACCGCGCCGTGCGTGTGCAGGGCGCGGTGGGCGGCGGCCGCTCCGGTGCGCGGCAGGGTTCCTCGGGGTGACCGGTCGCCGGGGTTCACCCTCCGGCCTCGGCCCCGTTCACGTCGAGCGTCTGACGGGCCGGTCGCGGTCGTCCGCCCGCTCCGAGCGCGAGCACGGCGGCCTCCATTCCACTGTTGAACGACACCTCGCTGAGCAGTCCGGGCGCCGCGACCTGGTCGCCCGCGAGGTAGATGCCGTTGCCGCGGTCGATGGCCGGGCGGTCCCGCCAGGTGGTGCCGGGGCGGTCGACCGCGCCCGTACGGCCGGTGGCGAGGGCCTCGCGGCGCCACTCGACGCGGTCGCGCCAGCCCGGGAAGCCGAGGTCGAGGAGGTCTTCGGCCCGGGCGATGCCGGCCGCCTTCGATTCGCCGGGGGCGACGGGAATCTGGCCCTGGACGAGCTGCCGGCCCGCCGGGGCGAGGGTGCGGTCCTGAGCGCTGAAGCGTTCCGTCCAGCCAGGGGCGTCGAGGTCGGAGACGACGAACGCGTCGCCGCGCCGGGTGCGCAGGGCCAGGTCGATCAGGGCGGTCCTGCCGCTCTCCCAGGTCAGCGTGGGGTCGCGGAGCAGGATGCGGGCGGCGTCGAGGGAGGTGGCGACGACGACCGGGCCGCTGCGGGCCAGGCGGTCGAGGGTGCCCGGGTCGATCCGGGTCGCCGTCTCGATCCGGACGCTCAGGTTCCAGGCGCGCGCGGCCATCCGGTCGATGATCTGAGCCCAGCCGCCGACCGGGTAGCGGGCCTCGGGCGGCAGCGCGGCGGCCCGGCGCAGCCGCTCCTGGACGAACGCGGCGGAGAGCGAACCGGGGTCGTGGTGGTACAGCGCGACAGCGGCGTAACGGGCGGCCGCGCGGGCACCCTCCTCGCCCACCTGGGCGGCGGCCCAGGAGTGGAAGTCGGCTTCGACTGGGGCGTGTTCGGCCCGGCGGCGGGCCAGCCGGAGGAGGGCGAGAGGCGGGGTCCTGCGCAGGGTGCCGCCCAGCCGGAAGTGGAACCTGCCGGCCTGAAGGAGCGGCACGGTGACGGCCGGGCCGAGGAGGTCGCGCTGCGCGAGCCAGGCCCAGTGCGGTCCGTGGCGGTAGAGGGCGTGGGGTCCGTCGTTGGTGCGGTACGGGCCTTCGGCGGTCCTGGCACGGCCGCCGAGGGTGTGGTGGGCCTCGTGGACGGTCACCAGGGCGCCCGACTCCGCGGCCGTGATCGCTGCGGTGAACCCTGCCAGGCCGCCGCCGATGATGTGGATGCGCTGCATGCGTATCGGTCCCCTCGGTCGAAGAAGGCGTCACAGAGTGGACGTATGCAAGCGCCGATGTGTGACATCGGCGCGGGGCGCTGTCAGTGGCGTGGGTCACGATGGGGGCATGGCACGTAACAGCAGGAGTGAGGGCGCGGGCGGAAAGGGCGGCGTCGCGGCGGCGCGGCGGCCGGAGGTGCGGTTGCCGCCGCTCGTTCCGTACGGCGGTGAGGGGCTGGAGCCGGACGGGGACTACGACGGTGTGCGGTTCGAGGGGACCGATCTCGCGGACGAGTCGGGTCCGGGAGCCCGGTTCATGGACTGTGCGTTGGAGGGATGCGCCCTCGACCGTACGGAGCTGATCAGGGCCCGCTTCATCGACTCGGTGCTGACGGGGGTACGGGGGGTCGGCACCGACCTGGCGGGGGCGTCGCTGCGCGATGTGGAGGTGGTGGACGCGCGGCTCGGCGGGGTGCAGTTGCACGGCGCGGTGCTGGAGCGGGTCCATGTGCGCGGCGGGAAGATCGACTATCTGAACCTGCGCAAGGCGCGGCTGAAGGACGTGGTCTTCGAGGGCTGCGTGCTCTCCGAACCGGACTTCGGGGACGCGCAGCTGGTGCGGGTGGAGTTCCGTGACTGTGTGCTGAAGCGGGCCGACTTCAGTGCCGTGCGGATGGAGTCGGTGGACCTGCGGACGGTCGCCGAGCTCGACATCGCGCGCGGGGTGGAGCGGCTGGCGGGGGCGGTGATCAGTCCGGCGCAGCTGATGGAGCTGGCCCCGGCGTTCGCGGCACAGATCGGGGTGCGGGTGGAGGCGTAGACCCGCGGGCCCGCGTCAGACCCGGGGGAAGCGGGCCTGGAGGTCCCAGACGACGGGGTTGTCGGCGAGGCCCTCGTGCATGTCGGCGAGGTCCGCGATCAGGTCGTGCAGGAAGTCGCGGGCCTCGCGGCGCAGGAGGGAGTGGCCGAAGGTCAACGGGGGCTCGTCGCCGGGCATCCAGTCGGCTTCGACATCGACCCAACCGAAGCGGCGCTCGAAGAGCATCCGGTCGGACGACTCGGTGAAGTCCAGCTCGGCGAACTGCCGCCGGTGCGAGCGGTTGCCGCGGGGGTCCTGGTCGATCTGCTCGACGATGTCGCACAGCGCCCAGGCGAAGTCGAGTACGGGAACCCATCCCCAGGCTGTGGATACTTCGCGGTCCGCCTTGGTGTCCGCGAGATAGACGTCCCCGGAGAACAGATCGTGCCGCAGGGCGTGGACGTCCGCGCGGCGGTAGTCGGTCTGCGGAGGATCGGGGAAGCGTCGGGAGAGGGAGTAGCCGATGTCGAGCACACTTCGATGGTGTCATGCCCGGGGCTGCGTCAACGCCGCAGCGGCCGGTCGCCCCCGTCACCCCGCTGCGCCCCGCCGGGACCGCGGGCGGCCCGGCTCACGGCAGCAGCCGCTGCTCCTTCGCCACGGACACGGCGCCCGCGCGGGTGTCGACGCCGAGTTTGTCGTAGATGCGGCCCAGGTGCGTCTTGACCGTGGCCTCGCTGATGAACAGGGCGCGGGCGATGTCCCGGTTGCCCAGGCCCCGGGACAACTGGCCCAGGATGTCGCGTTCGCGGTCCGTGAGCGTCGGCAGCGGGCTGCGCATGCGGGCCATGACCCGGCCGGCGACCGGTGCGGAGAGCGTGGTGCGGCCCTGGGCCGCCGAGCGGATCGCGGCGAAGTGCCATGTCGGCGAGCGCTTCCGCCCCGGCCGCCGCCGTCACGGCCGACACGGCGGACCGCAACCTCCAGCAGACCACCCATCTCGCGCATCAGGAGATCGTCGAACTGCTGCTGGCTGCGGGCGCGACCCCGGGTCTGCCGGACGGCGACGGGGTGACGGCGCTGGAACATGCGGAGCGGCGCGGGTTCGAGGAGATCGCGGCGCTGCTGCGGAACCGGGACCCGAGATGAGGATCCACCGATCCACCAAACGGACATTCGGCACATAGGATCACCGTGTGCGCCCCACCGCCCTGTTCCTGGCCTTCACCGCCACCGTCGCCGCCCTCACCACCGCGTGCGCCGGCGGGACCGGTGGCGTGGAGGGCACCCCCGGCGCCGCCGGGCTGCGTGACCCGTACTTCCCGAAGGCCGGCAACGGCGGGTACGACGTCACGCACTACGGCCTCACCCTCGACGTCGACCCGGCCGGCCGGCAGCTGCGCGGCACCGCCGTGATCACCGCGCGCGCCACCCAGGACCTCAGCGCGTTCAATCTCGATCTGGCCGGGATGACCGTGCGGTCCGCAGAGGTCGAGGGGCATCCGGCGGCCGTCAACCGGGCGGCCCATGAGCTGACCCTGCGCCCCGACGCCGAGGTCGAGAGCCGTCTCCACCGGGGCCGGACGTTCCGTACGGTCGTCCACTACTCGGGCCGCCCGCTGACCCTCACCGACCCGGACGGGTCGAAGGAGGGCTGGCTGCGGACCGCGGACGGTTCGGTCGCCCTCGGCGAGCCGGTCGGCGCGATGGCCTGGTTCCCCGGGAACAACCACCCCAGCGACAAGGCGTCGTACGACCTCACGGTCACCGTCCCCAAGGGCCTGACCGCCGTGTCCAACGGTGAGCTGACCGCCCGCAGCACCGCGGGCGCCACCACCACGTACCACTGGCACACCGCCGCGCCCATGGCGACCTATCTCGCGACGCTCGCCGTCGGGCGCTTCGACACGAAGACGTCGACCACCCCCGACGGCATCAAGGTGTTCACGGCCGTGGACCCGAAGTCGGCGGTGGCGAGCGCCCGGACCCTCGCCCGGATTCCCGAGATCGTGAAGTGGGAGGCCGCGCGCTTCGGCCCGTACCCGTTCTCCTCCACCGGAGCGATCGTCGACCGCACCCACGACGCCGGATATGCGCTGGAGACCCAGAACCGGCCGTTCTTCCCCGGACCGCCGGACGCCGGACTCCTCGTCCACGAGATGTCCCACCAGTGGTTCGGGGACTCCGTCACCCCCGGGAGCTGGCGGGACATGTGGCTCAACGAGGGCTTCGCGACGTACGCGGAGTGGCTGTGGGAGGCGGACAAGGAGGGTGTCCCCGTCCAGGAGAGCTTCGACCGGGCCTTCGGCGACGACGCCAACTGGGCCTTCCCGCCCGCCGACCCGCCGACGGCCGCGGACATCTCGAAGGCTCCGGTGTACGGGCACGGGGCGATGGTCGTCCACAAGATCCGGCAGGCCGTGGGCGACGACAAGCGGTTCTTCGCGCTCGTCGCGGGCTGGACGAAGGCGCATCGCCACGGCAACGCGTCGACGGCGGACTTCACCGCCTACACGGAGAAGGCGACGGGCCTGGACCTGACGGATCTGTGGGACACCTGGCTGTACGGCAGGAGCCGGCCCGCCACGGATGACTGACCGGCTCCGGCACACCGCAGGGGCGGCGGCTACTTCACGTTGACGCCCGACCAGGCGGCGTCCACGGCCGTGAGCTCCGCGCTGCCCGCGCCGTACAGGTCGGTCGCCGCCTTCTCGGTGGCCGTGCGTGCGGCCGCGTAGTCGGTGGACGAGGTCATGTACTCGGAGAGCGCCTTGTACCAGATCAGGACGGCCTTGTCCCGGCCGATGCCGGTGACGGTCGAGCCGTCGGCGGTCGGGGAGTCGTAGGCGACCCCGTTGATGGTCTTCGCACCGCTGCCCTCGGCCAGCAGGTAGAAGAAGTGGTTGGCGACGCCGGAGGAGTAGTGCACGTCGAGATCGCCGACACCGGCGCTCCAGTAGTCCGCCGAACCGCCGTCCTTGCTCGGCTTGTCCATGTAGCGCAGCGGCGTGCCGTCGCCGTTGATGTCGATCTTCTCGCCGATCAGGTAGTCGCCGACGTCGCTGCTGTTGTCGGCGAAGAACTCGACCGAGGTGCCGAGGATGTCGCTGGTCGCCTCGTTGAGTCCGCCCGACTCGCCGGCGTAGTCGAGGTTGGCGGTCGACGCGGTCAGGCCGTGGCTCATCTCGTGGCCCGCGACATCGAGGCCGGTGAGGGCGCTCTTGTTGTCGGCGCCGTCGCCGTACGTCATGCAGAAGCAGCTGTCGTCCCAGAACGCGTTGACGTACGCGTTGCCGTAGTGGACGCGGGAGTACGCGGCCTTGCCGTCGCCGGCGATACCGTCGCGGCCCAGCACGGACTTGTAGAAGTCCCAGGTCTTGGCGGCGCCGTAGTGGGCGTCGACCGCGGCGGTCTGCCGGTCGTTGCCGGTGCCGTCGCCCCAGGTGTCGTCGGCGTCGGTGACCAGGGCGCCGGTGCCGCTCTCGCCCTGGTTCAGGTCGTACGTCCTGTGGCCGCCGCGGTCGCCGTCGGTCAGCTCGAAGCCGGAACCGCTCGCCGTGGTCGAGAGGTCGACCTTGCCGCTGTACTGGCTGTTGCCGACGCCGGTCTCGATCGCCTCGTAGCTGTGCAGGGTCCTGCCGGTGGCGGCGTCCGTGATGATGTGGCGCCTGCTGGGCGTGCCGTCCTTCTGCACACCGGTCCGGACGGCTTCGAAGGCGAGGACGGGCTTGCCGCCGCCCGCCCAGATCACCTTGCGGGCGCCCGCGACCGTCTTCGCCGTGGCCTGGGTCGAGGGCACCGATATCCGGGCCCCGGTCGCCCGGGTGACGCTCCTGAGCTTCCCGCTTCCGGTGGTGTGGGTGACGAGGTCGCCGCCGAGGACCGGAAGCCCGGCGTAGGTGCGCTCGTAGCGGGTGTGGACGGTCCCGTCGGCATCCTTGATGACGTCGCGGGCGATCAGCTTCTCCCGGCTGCCGAGACCGAGCGCGTCGGCCGTCGAAGCGCTGTCCGTCTGGGCGGACTTGATGGCGGCGGCGCGCCCGGTCGCGCTGTTCGCGCCGATCGGGTTCTTCGCGGCGGTGCTCTGGGCGGCGTCGGCCGCACCGGTCTGCAGGGAGACGACGACCATCGCGGCCACGGCGGCCAGGGCTGCGGCGCGACGGGTGTTCATGTGGGGGGTCATGCGTTCTCCGTTGCTCGTTCCGTGGGGGGTTACGAGCGGAGAGCGTGCCACCGGATGAACGATTTTGACGGCGTGCCGACAATTGCCTCACATTCTTTTGACCACTTCTTGTCCGACTGGGATGCGTCGGTGTCCGTTATTCGGCGGACTCCAGCGGCTTGCGCAACACCGCGCAGGGGCGGCCCTGTTGGAGATCGCGCCGGTGGTCGATGACCTCGTAGCCGAGCGCGGTCCAGAAGGCGAGCGCCTCGGGGTTGTTCTCCAGGACGGCCAGCCGGATCCCGTCGCGCCCCGCCGCCCGGAACCGCTCCTCGACGGTTCGGGCCAGCCGCCTCCCGTATCCGGAGCGGTGCTGCCCCGCGTCGACCATGAGCAGCCCGATCCACGGATCGGGGTCGGCCGGATCCGGATGGTGCGCGAGGGTGATGGCCATGCCGACCAGCTGCCCCCGCGCGCGGGCGAGCAGCACCTCGGTGTCCGGGTCGGCCAGTTCACCGGCGAGTGAGGCGGCCACCTGCTCGGGCCGGATGGCGCCGGGGTCCGGGAAGTCGCCGCTGAGCCGTTGGTACGTCAGGTTGGACGAGTGGAGCGCGGTGATTTCGTGGAGCAGTGGCCCGGTGAGGGCGTCGGCCGCAGGCCGCAGCGGTTCGATGATCACGCCGCGCACCCTATGCGCGCTCCGTACGCCGTGGCGAGAGGGCTGCGTCGCGGACACCGGGGCGCGGACACACGGCGCTGCGAAGGCTGTTCCGCGGGCGCGGGGTCGCGGGGATCGGGCCGCCGATGCCGGGAGGCGCGGAGACCGGGCCCGTCCCCGCCGTCACGGGACACGCGGGAGCCCCCGGCCGGTGGTGCATTCGGCCGGGGGCTCTCCGGTGGTCCGGCCTTCAGGCCCCGGGGCGCTGCGTCAGAGGTTGACGCCGAAGTCCTGGGCGATGCCGCGCAGGCCCGAGGCGTAGCCCTGGCCCACGGCACGGAACTTCCACTCCGCGCCGTTGCGGTACAGCTCGCCGAAGACCATCGCGGTCTCGGTGGCGGCGTCCTCGCTCAGGTCGTAGCGGGCGATCTCGGTGCCGCCGGCCTGGTTGATGATGCGGATGAACGCGTTGCGCACCTGGCCGAAGTTCTGGCTGCGGGTCTCGGCGTCGTAGATGGAGACCGGGAAGACGATCTTGTCGACGTCGGCCGGCAGGCCCGCGAGGTTGACGTTGATCTGCTCGTCGTCACCCTCGCCCGCGCCCGTGACGTTGTCACCGGTGTGGACGATGGTCTGGTCCGGCGTCGACTTGTTGTTGAAGAAGACGAAGTGGCCGTCGGAGACGACCTTCCCTCCCGGGTTCACCGCGATCGCCGAGGCGTCGAGGTCGAAGTCGGTACCGGTGGTGGTGCGGACGTCCCAGCCGAGGCCGACCGTGACGGCGGTCAGGCCCGGGGCCTCCTTGGTGAGCGAGACGTTGCCGCCCTTGGACAGGCTTACTGCCATGGGAAGTCCCTTTCATCGTCGTGTGCGGGCTTCGTGCGCTCACGAAGCTACCGTCACCCGTCATAACGCAGGCGGAGGACCGGGAGGTTCCTGCTCTCTTTACTTTCTTTACCGGGCTTTCTTCACCGGACCGGCCGCCGGGCGTGGCAAAAGGAGGTGACGAACGGGCTGCCGGGCAGGGAACATGGGTGTCATGTCCGGGCCCTATGTCATCCGCGGTTCGGTCTCCCTGCCGGAGGCCGAGCTCATGTGGCGTTTCTCGCGGTCCTCCGGGCCCGGCGGTCAGCACGTCAACACCAGCGACTCCCAGGTGGAGCTCCGTTTCGACCTCGCGGCGACCGAGTCGCTCCCCGAGGTGTGGAAGGAACGGGCGCTCCAGCGGCTGGAGAGCAGGCTGGTGAGCGGCGTGGTCACCGTACGGGCGTCGGAGCACCGGTCCCAGTGGCGCAACCGCGAGACCGCCCTGGTCCGCCTCGCCTCGCTGCTGGCCGAGGCCACAGCGCCGCCCCCCAAGCCGCGCCGTAAGACCAGGATCCCGCGCGGGATCAACGAGCGGAGGCTGCGCGAGAAGAAGCAGCGCGGCGACACGAAACGCGGTCGCTCCGGCCGTGACTGGTAGCCGCGCGTGACGCCGGGCCGCTCCGGCCGCGGGTGATCACCGGTCAGCCCAGCTGCCGGTAGCGCCCCTGGAAGTACGTCAGCGGTCCGCCGTCGGCACTCGGCAGCGACGCGCTCACCACCCGCCCGATCACCAGAGTGTGGTCGCCCGCGGGCACCCGCTGCTCGGTCCGGCACTCCAGGGTGGCGAGGGCCCCGCCGACCAGCGGCGCGCCCGACACCTCTCCCCGTGCGCAAGGGATGTCCTCGAAGAGCAGCCGGTCGCTGATCCGGCCCTTCATCGCGAACCGCCCCGCGATGTGCCGCTGGCTCTCGCCGAGCACCGACACCGCCCACAGCGGCTGTTCGTCCAGCAGATCGTCCATCCGGGAGCCGTTGCGCAGGCTCACCAGGACCAGTGGCGGGTCCAGCGACACGGACATGAAGGCGGTCGCCGTCATGCCGACGTCCTCGCCCCGCCCGTGCTCGTCGAGCGGCGGTTCCTCCGCGGTGATCAGCACCACGCCTGCGGCCAGCCGGGAGAGGGCGGCGCGGAACTCCTCGTTGCTCACCCCCTCAGCATGGGGGATGGGCTCGGACCGGGGGGTGGGGGGCTTCGTCTGCAACACACCGGGCACGCTAGTGGCGGTCCGTACGTTGCCGCATCGGGCCAGGGGACCAGTCGGGTCCTAGGACTCCGGCCCCATGGGCCCGGACGGAGACGGCGCCGCGCGGTGCGGCGCAGCGTAGGACTGCGTTCAGGAAAAAGGACGGATCTGCTTCCGGGGGCAGTCGAAGCCTTCACCATCTGTTGTGACTTGAGTCACAGAGAGCAATATTTGTTGACCCTGTGTACCGGGTGCACAGCTCACTGTGATTCAGTGGCCGTGACACTGCGAACAAGTACGTCGATATGAAACCTGGAGTGCTGTCGAGGTCTCGGGGAGTGCGAGCAATGGAGGCCGAGTCGGAGCCGTACGTCCGTCTTGCGACGATGCGGCAGCTGCACCAGGCCGTCGCCGATCTCAATACGGCGCGGAGCCTGGCCGACACGCTGCAGACCGTGGCCGACGGAATCGTCGCCGGTCTCGGCTACGAGCTTGCCTGCGTCAATCTCGTCCGCCCCGACGGCGATCTCGTCGTCGCCGCGTTCGCCGGCAATTCCGCCGCCGAGTCCCTGATCACCGGCCGCGTCGGCTCCCGTGCCTCCTGGGAGCGCAGGCTCGCCATGGGTGAGGCCTGGGACGGGCTCTGCTTCATATCGCACACCGACGGCTGGGTCCTGCTCGACGACGACGTACCGCAGTGGCACACCGAGGGCCCCGAACCCCGCTTCGACGACGAGTGGCATCCGCAGGACCGGCTCTACGCCCCCATGTACGCGTCGGGCGGTGGGCTCGACCTGCTCGGCGTCATATCCGTCGACCGTCCGCGCAACGGCCGCCGGCCCGGCGCCTGGGGGCGCGAGGCGCTCCAGATGTACGCGTCGCAGGCAGCCATCGCGATCAGCAACGCCAGGCTCCGGGCCAACATGCAGCGCGCCCTGGTGCGGCTGGAACGTGAACAGCAGGCGCTGCGGGCCAGTGAGGAATCCTTCCGGCAGGCCTTCGAGTACGCCCCCAGCGGCATGGCGATAGCCGAGATGGGCGGCGACCAGCACGGCCGGCTGCTGCGCACCAACGACGCCCTGTGCCGGCTCCTGGGCCGCCCCGCCTCCGTCCTGCGCCGCCACTCCTTCGCCGACCTCGTACACCCCGAGGACATCGGCACCCTGCTGCGGACCTCCGCCGAGGGCGGCCGCGCCGAGCTGCGGCTCAGCCGCCGCGACGGCACCTACCTCTGGGTATCGCTGCGCAACTCCGTCGTGGCGGACACCGCCGACGGGCCGCGTTTCCTCCTCACCCATGTCGAGGACATAGAGGAGCGCAAGCGGCACGAGCTGCACCTCGCCCACCGTGCCTCGCACGACGCGCTGACCGGCCTGCCCAACAGCGCCGAGCTGCGCGCCCGGCTCGGCGCCCGGCTCTGTGAGCGCCCGCACGCGACCGCGACCACCGCCGTGGAGGCGCTCGACGCGGCCTACGGCGATGTCGAGGACAGGACGCACGCCTTCCGTGCCGACGGCTTCGAGGCGGACGCCGCGATGGGCGGTGGCCCGTACGACCACCACGTCCACGCCGTGGCGCCCGACAGCGAGCACGACGACGGCAGCAAGGGGCTCGCCGTCCTCTTCTGCGACCTCGACGGCTTCAAGTCCATCAATGACCGCTTCGGGCACCACACCGGCGACGCCGTGCTGATCGAGGTGGCCCGGCGGCTCACCACCTGTGTGCGCGACGGCGACACCGTCGCCCGGCTCGGGGGTGACGAATTCGTCGTGCTCGCGGACGGACTCGGCGCCGCGGACGCCGCGGACCTGGCCGTACGGCTGCGAAACGCCATCATTCCGCCCATTCGGGTGGACGGCCGCGCGGTGCGGGTCGGGGCGAGCTTCGGGATCGGCTGGGCCGGCTGCGGCATGACCGCGGAAGAGGTGCTGCGCTCCGCCGACCAGCGGATGTACGTGGAGAAGCGGTCCCGTTCGAAGGTTCACCGCAGGGCCGGCTGACGTTCACGGCAGGTCCTCTCCCGTACCCCACCCCGGTTCCGGAACGGCCCCCCGACGGCCGACGGCAATTCTTGGTGTGCTCCGTACGAGGTAGGCTCGGCCGGTCGGCGACGGCTGGCGATATTCGGCGACGGCTGGCGACATGGTGAGGAGTGACCCAGGGATGACGGCCGGGAACAACGGCGCAAGCACACCCGAGGACGACGATCCGTTCGGCTACCTGTACGAGGACGGACAGGCGTCCGGCGCCCAGCCGCCGAGGCAGGGCGGTTACGGCTACCCGGGTCCAGGCTCGCAGCCCGGCGTGCCCAGAACCTCGTACAACCAGGTGCGGACCGTCGGCGAGCGCCAGTACGGCCAGCAGGTGCCGCCGCAGCAGCCCTACGGCCAGCAGCAGCCTTACGGTCAGCAGCAGCCCTACGGTCAGCAGCAGGGGTACGGCCAGCAGCAGGGTTACGGGCAGCAGGCCCAGCAGCAGTACGGCCGCCCGAACGCGCAGTACGCCGCCCCCGAGACCTACCCCGGTGGTGCGCCCACCGCCCATGTCCCGGCGCAGGGCGGTCGCGGCCGTTCCGGCGGCCCCGGCAGCGGCGGCCCGAACACCAAGGGTCTGCTGATCGGCGCGATCGCCGTGGTCGCGGTGGTGCTGATCGGCATCGGGGTCGCGATGATCACGAACGACGGCAAGGACGGCAAGAAGGACGAGACCGCCTCGTCGGCGGGCGCAGCCGGTCAGGTCGACCAGTCCCCGAAGCCGGGGCAGTCCGAGAAGAGCTCCCAGGCCCCGGCGGAGCTGCCGAAGCAGGACGCGGCGACGCTGAAGCTGGGCGGCACGGCCACGCTCGACAACTCGGTCAAGGGTGCGAGGAGCGCCAATGGCCAGTACATCAACCTGAACGAGGTCGGCAGGTCCGCGACCTGGTCGGTCGAGGTGCCGTCGACCGGCGAGTACACGCTGTTCGTGACGTACGGCGTGCCCGGCAAGGACGCCAAGACGTCGCTCACGGTGAACGCCGAGGCCCCCCGCTCGATCAACATGAAGAACTTCGCGCACGCCCCGGACGGCGACCTGGAGAAGGGCTGGACGACGACGTACGCCTACGTCAACCTCAACAAGGGATCGAACACACTCATGATCTCCTGCCGCGAGGGCGACCAGTGCGACGCCAACCTGGACCAGCTGTCGCTGAAGGCCGGCCATTACACGGGCACGGGCTGAGCTCTCCCCGACGCAGACGCAGTCCGGCCCCACCACCCGAAGCGGGCGGTGGGGCCGTTCCGTAGGGGGCGCCTCAGCCCATCAGTGCCAGGAACCCGGCCACCGTGGCGGCCATCGCCTCGCGGCCCGGGACGAGGTACTTGCGCGGGTCGACGCCCGTCGGGTCCTCGGCCAGGTACGCCCGCACCGCACCGGTGAACGCCGTGTTCAGCGCCGTACCCACGTTGATCTTGCGCATGCCGGAGGCGACCGCCTGACGGATCTCCTCGTCCGGCACGCCGCTGGAACCGTGCAGCACCAGCGGGACCGGGACCGCGTCGCGCAGCCGGCCGATGAGGGCGTGGTCCAGGGCGGCGGTGCGTTCCGTCATCGCGTGCGAGGAGCCGACCGCGACGGCCAGCGCGTCCACACCCGTCGCCGCCACATAGGCGGCGGCCTCCGCCGGGTCCGTCCGGACGCCCGGGGCGTGCGCGTCGAGCGGCGCCTCGCCCTCCTTGCCGCCGACCTTGCCGAGCTCCGCCTCGATCCAGATGCCGCGCTCGTGCCCCCAGGCGACCGCGTCGGCCGTGGCCCGCACGTTCTCCTCGTAGCTCAGCTTCGAGGCGTCGAACATCACCGAGCCGAAGCCTTCCGCCTCCGCCTGGTGCAGCAGCTCCACGGACTCGACGTGGTCGAGGTGGAGAGCGAGCGGCGCGCCGGAGGCGCGGGCGACGGCGGCGGCCGCGGCGGCGACGGCGGAGAGCCGCCCGCCGTGGAACTTCACCGCGTTCTCGGAGATTTGCAGGATGGCGGGCGCTCCGGCGCGCTCCGCACCCGTGGCGATGGCCTCCGCGTGCTCCAGCGTGATGACGTTGAAGGCGGCGACTGAGCGGCCGTCGGCCTGGGCGGCCGAGACGAGTTCACCGGTGCTGACGAGCGGCATGCTGACCCCTGAGACTTCTGACGGTGCGGATGGTGCGTTGGTGCGGAAGGCCCTGCGGTGTTCAGACCGCCGGGGCCAGATCCTCGATGCCGACACGCGGCAGCAGTTCCTCGTATGCGGCGCGGTCGAACTCCCCGGCGGCCGGGGCCAGCACGGTCGCCGTCGACAGTGCCACCGCCCTGCGCAGCCGGTCCGGCCAGCCGAGCCCCTCGACGAGCCCGGAGAGCAGCCCGGCCACCGCGGAGTCGCCCGCCCCGGTCGGGTTGCCCGCGACCCGGTCGGGCGGTGCCGCCCGCCAGACACCCTCCGGCGTGACGGCGAGCATGCCGTCGGCGCCCAGCGAGGCGATGACGCCGGCCGCACCGCGGCGGCGGGCGTCGCGGGTGGCACGCAGCGGCTCGCGGCCGCCGGTGAGCTGGGCGAGCTCGTCGGCGTTCGGCTTGATCAGGTCGGGGCGGGCGGCTATGCCCCGGCGCAGTGGTTCGCCGCTGGTGTCGAGGAGCACGGGTACCTCTGCCGCGCGGGCCAGCCGGACCAGCTCGGCGTAGGCGCCGACGTGGATCCCGGGCGGCAGGCTGCCGCAGAGGGCGACCGCGTCCGCTTCGGCGAGGAGCTTTCCGTACGCGGTGAGGAAGGCGGCCCACTCGTCGGCGCTGACGAGTGGGCCGGGTTCGTTGAGCTGGGTGGTGTCGCCGGTGGACGCATCGACGACCGCGATGGTGCGCCGGGTGTTTCCGGAGACGGCGACGAGCGCGTCGTGCGGCGGGAGGTCCGCCAGGAGCTCGCGGAGGACGGCACCGGTGGAACCTCCGGCGAAGCCGGTGACCACCGCCTCGTGACCGAGTGCGGAGAGCACCCTGGCCACGTTGAGCCCCTTGCCGCCCGGGCGTTCGGAGACGTCGCCGACGCGGTGGCTGGTGTGCGGGACCAACGCCGGTACACCGTAGGTCAGGTCGAGCGCCGTGTTCAGCGTGACCGTGAGGATCACCTCGGCCACTCCTTCGATCCGTGCCGGAGCGCGGATCCCTTGCCAGAACGCGCTTTCCCTGCTGTTTACGAAGGGATCATGCCAAAGAGCGGGCGGTCGGCCCAGACCTCGGGGCCAACCGCTGTCTCTTCGTTACGTATTCGACCCGCTGTCAAGAATGGACAAAATCACCCGAGTTCGGGCTCAATTACCCATTCACCCTTGCGCATGACGCCCTTGAGTACGAAGTCCGCGTCCAGGACGACCAGGTCCGCGTCCTTGCCCGGGTCCAGCGAGCCGACCTTGTCGTACATGCCGAGCAGTCGCGCCGGGTTGGCGGAGATGGACTGCACGACGTCGGCGACCGGGATCCGGTCGACGGTCACGGCCCGGCGGAACGCGGTGTCCAGGGTGAGTGTGGACCCGGCGATCGAGCCGCCCTCGACCAGCCGGGCGACGCCGTCCAGGACCTCGACGGCGAGCGGGCCCAGCTGGTAGCGGCCGTCACCGAACCCGGCCGCGTCCATCGCGTCCGTGATCAGCGCGACGCGGCCGGCGCCCGCGTGGTGGTACGCCAGCTGCAGGGCCGCCGGATGCAGGTGCGTGCCGTCGTCGATCAGCTCGACGGTGATCCGCTCGTCCTCCAGGAGGGCGGCGATCGGGCCGGGCTCGCGGTGGGCGAGCGGCGGCATCGCGTTGAACAGGTGGGTGGCGACGGTGGCGCCCGCGTCGATGGCCTCGACGGTCTGCTCGTACGTCGCGTCGGTGTGCCCGATCGCGGCGATCACCCCGTGCTCGGCGAGCAGCCGGACCGAGTCGATGCCGCCCGGCAGTTCGGTGGCGAGCGTGACCATCTTCGCGGTGCCGCGCGCCGCGTCCATCAGCTTGCGGACCTCGGCCGGGTCCGGGTGACGCAGCAGCGCCTCGCTGTGCGCCCCCTTGCGGCACGGCGAGATGAACGGCCCCTCGAAGTGGATGCCGGCCAGGTCGCCCTGCTCGACCAGTTCGGACAGGACGCCGGCCCGGTGGGTGAGGAAGTCCATCTCGCCGGTGACGGTGGAGGCGACCACGGTGGTGGTGCCGTGCTCGCGGTGCGTGCGGACGCCCTTGAGGACCTCGTCCACGGTGCCGGAGGTGAAGGACGCGCCGCCGCCGCCGTGGTTGTGCAGGTCGACGAAGCCGGGGACGACCCAGTGGCCGCTCAGGTCGACGGTCCGGGCGTTCGCCCCCGCACTGCCGGCGATCCGGGCACCCTCGACGATCACCCGGCCGTTCTCGACGGTGCCGGTGGGGAGAACCACCCGGGCCCCTGCGAGAACCGTGCTGTCTGCGGGTCCGGCCATCAGGCGGATACCTCCGTGGAGAGAAGATCCCAGGCGAGCAGCCCTGCGCCCAGGCATCCGGCGGTGTCCCCGAGGGCCGCCGGGACGATGTGGGGCAGCTTCTGGAACGTGACGCGTTCCTCGACGGCCGCACGGAGTGGTGCGAACAACGTTTCCCCGGCCTCGGCGAGCCCGCCACCGATGATGAGCGTGCGGGGGTCCAGCAGGGTGAGTGCGGTGACCAGTCCGGCGGCGAGCGCCTCGACCGCGTCCTGCCAGACCCGTACGGCCGCGGGGTCGCCCGATTCGACGGCCTTCGCGCAGTCCGCGGCGTCGGCCTGCGGGTCGCCGGAGGCGGCGGCCCAGGCCCGGCTGACCGCGGAGGCGGACGCCAGGGTCTCCAGGCAGCCGCGCTGACCGCAGCCGCAGTCGGGCCCGTCCGGGCGGATCACGATGTGCCCGATCTCGCCCGCGTAACCGTGTGCGCCGGCCTCGATGGAGCCGGTGATGCCGATGGCTCCGGCGATTCCGGTGCCCAGCGGGATGAAGAGGAACCGGTCGGCGCCCTTGCCCGCGCCGATCCGGCCCTCGGCGAGGCCGCCGGTCCTGACGTCGTGGCCGAGCGCGACGGGTACGCCGCCGAGCCGCTTGCCGAGCAGTTCCCGCATCGGTACGTCACGCCAGCCCAGGTTCGCGGCGTAGACCGCGACCCCGTTCTCCGCGTCGACGATGCCGGGCACGGCGACACCGGCCGCGACGGCACTCTCGCCGAAGTGCTCCTCGCCGTGGGCGCGCAGGTCCGCGGCGAAGGCGAGGATCGATTCCACGACCGCGTCGGCCCCGCGCTCCCGGCCGGTCGGGCGGCGGGCCTCGTGCAGGAGGGTGCCGTCGGCCCCGACCAGTGCGGCCTTCATTCCGGTGCCGCCCACATCGAGGGCGATGACGTGTTTCACGGGAGACAGTTTCGCCCGAGGAACCCCAATAGGTCTAGTCCACTAGCGCCGTTTGTTGCGCATCCATACAAAAGGGTGGGCAAATCCTTCGGTCGTGCTCAGGGCGCCAGGATCACGCTGCGCGACAGATTGCGCGGGTGGTCCGGGTCGTACCCCTTCGACTCGGCGAGCACGACCGCCAGTCGCTGCACCCGGATCAGGTCGGCCATCGGGTCCGCCGTGGGACGGGCGACGAGGGTGCCGCCGGTCGCGGTGACCTCACCCGCGAGGCCGTCGGGCAGCGCGCCGAAGACCCAGGCGACGCGATGCGGTCCGGTGATCGCGACCGGCCCGTGGCGGTACTCCATCGCCGGGTACGACTCGGTCCAGGCGCCCGCCGCCTCGCGCATCTTGAGCCCGGCCTCCTGGGCCAGCCCGTACGTCCAGCCCCGCCCCAGGAACGTCCACTGCTCGGCCGTGACGACCGCCTCCGCCAGCGGCTCGGTGACCGCGAGCTCCGCGTCGACGGCCGCCTCGGCGACCGTCTTCACCCCGGCCGGGAGCGGACCCGCGGCCTCCAGCCCGGCCCGCAGGAAGGCCAGCGCGGTGGTGGCGAACCGGGTCTGGACGACCGACTCCTCGTCCGCCCAGTCCAGCACGGCGACGGTGTCGGCGGCGTCCATGACGGGCGTCTTCGGGTCGGCGGTCAGCGCGAGGGTGGCGACCTTGCCGCGCAGCTCGCCGAGGAGGCCGAGGACCTCGGTCGTCGTACCGGAGCGGGTGATGGCGACGACCCGGTCGTAACGACGTCCCGCGGGGAACTCCGAGGAGGCGAAAGCGTCCGTCTCGCCCTGCCCGGCCGCCTCGCGGAGCGCCGCGTAGGCGATCGCCATGAACCAGGAGGTGCCGCATCCGGTGACGGCCACCCGCTCGCCCGGCCGCGGCAGTCCGTCGAACGCGGCCCCCGCTTCCGCGGCACGCCGCCAGCAGCCGGGCTGGGTGGCGATCTCTGATGCGGTACGGGACATGCTCAACGGCTCCTCGGTGCGGGGACGGGAAACGGTGCGGCAGGAAACGGTGCGACGGGAAACACGGTGAAGACGGGAATCGGTGACGGCGGGGCGGCGGTGCCTGGACGGCGGTGGAAAGGTACGGACCATGAAATGCCCTGCGCCGAGATGTACTTAGCAGCCGCAGTCTCCTCCGGGCAATGGCGTAAGCGGTTAACCGGACACGGGTACGGCTACGTTGCAGAAGCGATACTTCTCTGGTGTAGACCTCCACTCACACCATGGGCGAAGATCGCAGCTCATCCGGACGGCCGGGTGTTCGCCTAATCACTGAGGACGGACTGGCTGTGCAGCGGCGCTACTTGGGAATGACCGCGGCAGCAGCCGCACTGGGCCTGACGGTGACGCTGTCGGGGTGCGGCACCGGCAGCGGCTCGGGAGACGTCACCCTGAAGCTGGTCGCGGCCGACTACGGAAACAGTGCCGCGAACAGCTCCGAGAAGTACTGGGACGCACTCGCCGCGGACTTCGAGAAGTCCCATCCCGGAATCAAGATCGACGTCAACGTCTATTCGTGGAAGGACGTCGACCGCAAGGTCGCCGAGATGGTGAAGAAGGGGCAGGCCCCGGATATCGCGCAGATCGGTGCCTATGCCGACTACGCCAAGGCCGGAAAGCTCTACTCCGCCGAGCAGTTGCTCTCCATACCCGTCGAGGCGAACTTCCTGCCCGCGATGGCCGACGCGGGCAAGGTCGACCGCACCCAGTACGGACTGCCGTTCGTCGCCAGCACCCGGCTGCTCTTCTACAACAAGAAGTTCTTCGGCCGGGCGGGCCTGGACGCCCCGCAGACCTGGTCGGACATCCGTGACGACGCGGCGGTGCTCAAGCAGCGCGGCGTCACCTACCCCTTCGCCCTGCCGCTCGGCCAGGAGGAGTCCCAGGCCGAGACCATGATGTGGCTGCTCAGTGGGGGCGGCGGCTACACCGACGACGTCGACTCGTACGACATCGACTCGCCCGAGAACATCGCGACGTTCAACTGGCTGAAGACGAACCTGGTCGACAAGGGGCTGGTCGGTCCGGTCGCGCCGGGGAAGCTCGACCGGGCGAAGGCGTTCGAAGCGTTCACGCACGGCCAGGTGGGCATGCTCAACGGCCATCCGACGCTGATGCAGGAGGCCGAGAAGAACGGTGTGAAGGTCGGGATGGTGCCGCTGCCCGGCATCGGCGGCCCGACCCAGGGGTCGATGGGGGTCGCGGACTGGGCCATGGGCTTCAAGCAGAACAACCACCGCGTGGAGATCGGCAAGTTCTTCGACTTCGTGTTCGAGGACAAGAACGTGATGGCCTTCGCCGACGAGTACGACCTGCTGCCGGTCACCGACAGCGCGTCCGTGAAGATGGAGACGGACTCCAAGCACAAGCCGCTGCGGAAGTTCCTGAAGGCGCTGCCGAACTCGGAGCTCTATCCGTTCGGCAAGACGTCCTGGGCCCGGACGAGCGAGCTGATCAAGGAGAAGATCGGCAAGGCCGTCGAGCCGGGCAGCAGCCCGGCCGACGTGCTCGGCGAGATCTCGCGCGGCGCGGCGGCGGCGGAGGACGCCGAGTAGCAGCCGGCAGCGGGGAGGCGGGTTCGGGGGCGGGCGATATGTTGGCTGATATGACCGCCCCCACCGATGGCCCCGACGAACCGGAGAGCCGTGCCGACCGCCCCGGCACCGGACTCTCCGAGCGGGAGCGCGCCGTGCTGGCCGTGGAACGGCGCTCGTGGGCCGGTCCGGGAGCGAAGGAGCGGGCGATCCGGGAAGGCCTGGGGATCTCGCCGACGCGCTACTACCAGCTGCTGAACGCGCTGCTGGACGACCGGCGGGCGCTGGAGGAGGACCCGGTGACGGTGAACCGTCTGAGACGGGTGCGGGAGGCCCGTCGGGGGCGGCGGTGACGGATCCGGCCCGGACGGCCCTCAGCCGCTGAGCGGCTCCCGGCGGAGAGCCGGTCACGGCACAGGGGGCGGGCGGCGGGGAACGACCCCGCTCCGGGGCGCACCCGTAGCCGGACCCCCGCACCCCCGATAGGCTCGCCCCATGGGAAGCAACCCGGCACACTCCCTCCCCGCTCCGACCACGCCGGCCGGCCGTGAGGGCCTCGCCGCTCTCCTCGCCCGCCCCGACCGCGCGGTCATCGCCCTCGATTTCGACGGCACCCTCGCCGACATCGTCCCTGACCCGGAGCAGGCCCGCGCCCACCCCGGCGCCGTCCCGGCCCTCGCCGCGCTCGCCCCGAAGGTCGCCTCCGTCGCCGTGATCACCGGCCGCCCGGCCGTCGTCGCGGTCCGGCAGGGCGGTTTCGCCGCGGTCCCCGGCCTGGACCACCTCGTCGTCCTCGGTCACTACGGCGCCGAGCGCTGGGACGCCGCCTCCGGTACCGTCCGCGCCCCCGCGGCGCATCCGGGCGTGGCCGCCACCCGCGCCGAACTTCCCGGTGTGCTCGACCGGTTCGACTCCTGGCACGGCACCTGGATCGAGGAGAAGGGGCAGGCGCTCGCCGTCCACACCCGCCGCGCCGCCGACCCGCAGGCCGCGTTCGACGCGCTGCGGGGCCCGCTCGGCGAGCTCGCCGCCCGGCACGGTCTGATCGTCGAACCGGGCCGCCTCGTGCTGGAGCTGCGCCCGCCCGGCATGGACAAGGGCGTGGCGCTCGCGGAGTACGTACGGGAGGTGGGTGCCGAGTCCGTCCTGTTCGCCGGCGACGACCTGGGCGACCTGGCCGCCTACAGCGCCGTGGAGAAGCTCCGCGCCGACGGCCCGGACGGCATCCCCGGGCTGCTGGTCTGCAGCGGCAGCACGGAGGTCCGCGAACTCGCCGAGCGCGCCGACCTGTTGCTGGCCGGCCCGGAAGCCGTCGTCGGCTTCCTCGCGGCGCTGGCCGAGCGCCTCTGACTCACTCCCGCAGCAGCGCCTGCAACTGGTCGAGGAACCACTGCTGCGGCGGCAGCGCCGTAGCCGCAGCGGCCAGCCGCTTCGAGCGTTCCGCCCGTTCCCCGTCCGGCAGCGTCAGCGCCTCGTGCAGTGCGGCCGCCGTCGCCGACACGTCGTACGGGTTGACCACGATGGCGTCGGCGCCCAGCTCCTCGTACGCCCCCGCCTCCCGTGACAGCACCAGCGCGCAGCCGGCGTCGGAGACCACCGGGACCTCCTTCGCGACCAGGTTCATGCCGTCGCGGATCGGATTGACGAGCGCCACGTCCGCCAGCCGGTACGCCCCCAGCGAGCGCGCGAAGTCGTCGTCCACATGGAGCAGGACGGGGGTCCAACCAGGTGTCCCGTAGCCGGAGTTGATCTCCTCCGCCAGTCGCTGCACCTCCGCCGTGTACTCCCGGTACACCGCGAGGTCCTGCCGCGACGGGTACGCGAACGCCACGTGCACCACCCGTTCGCGCCACTCGGGGTGCGTGTCCAGCAGTTCCCGGTACGCCAGCAGCCCGCGCACGATGTTCTTGGACAGTTCCGTACGGTCCACCCGCACGATCGTCCTCCGGCCGGTGCCGCCCACCTGCTCCCGCAGGATCTCCATCCGCTCGTCCACGTCGCTCTCGTGCGCCCGGCGGCGCAGGAAGTCCGCGTCCGCGCCCAGTCCGTGCACGCCGACGCGTGTCCGGCCGGTGCCGCCCAGGATCTCCGTGCAGCAGCCGATGAAGGCGTCCGCCCAGCGCCGGGTCAGGAACGCCGCCCGGTCCGCGCCGAGGATGCCGCGGAGCAGCTGTCCGGCGATGTCGTCCGGCAGCAGGCGGAAATAGTCGACCGGCGCCCACGGGGTGTGCGAGAAGTGGCCGATGCGCAGGTCGGGGCGGAGTTCGCGGAGCATGCCGGGGACCAGCGCCAGGTGGTAGTCCTGCACCAGGACGGCGGCGCCCTCGCCCGCCTCCTCGGCGAGGGCTTCGGCGAAAGCCCGGTTGTACGTCTCGAACGACGCCCACAGGCGCCGGAACTCCGCGTCGAAGACCGGCTCCAGCGGCGTCTGGTACAGCATGTGGTGGACGAACCAGAGCACCGAGTTCGCGATGCCGTTGTACGCGTCGGCGTGCACGTCGGCGTCGATGTCGAGCATGCGCACGCCCGGCTCGGCGATCCCGCGCCTGATCGCTTCCCGGTCCCCGTCGCCGAGCGCGGCGCAGACCCACAGCTTGTCGTCGACGGCGCTCAGACCGGAGACGAGTCCGCCGCCGCCGCGCCTGGCGTCGATCGAACCGTCCTCCCGCAGCGTGTACGAGACGGGGCCGCGGTTGGACGCCACGAGTACCTGGGCGGCAGAGGTGATCGCGTGCTCGGAGACCATGTTGCGGAATCTAGCCCGATCGCGAACCGCCCAAACGTGCGAAGTCAGGCCGCGCGGCGCGAAACATACTCGTCGATCTCGCACATCGGCGGCCGTTCCTCCGTGTCCACCGGGTGCGTGCGCGGTACGAAGCCCTCCTCGCCGCGCTCGAACTGGGTCAGGGCCGGCCGTACCAGATGGCCTCGGGAGAGCCGCAGTTGTGCGGTGCGGTAGATCGCGGCCGCCATCCGGCCCAGTGCCTGCCCGTCCTGGTGGCGGTGTTTGCGCACCCCCACATCCACCTGTGCCAGCGCGTCCAGCCCCACCGTGTGCAGCGCGTCCACCAGCAGGCCCAGCTCCACTCCGTAACCGACCGGGAACGGCAGCCGTTCCAGCAGCGAGCGCCGCACCGCGTACTCGCCGCCCAGCGGCTGTACCAGGCCGGCCAGCTGCGGCCAGTGCAGATTGAGCAGCGGGCGAGCCACCAGTTCGGTGACCCGGCCGCCTTGACCTGCGGTGTCGCCGAGCGGGCGGTCGTACATCGCCTTCACGAACTGCACCTCGGGGTCGGTGAGCAGCGGGCCGACGATGCCCGAGACGAAGTCCGCCGAGAAGTCCTTGAGGTCGGCGTCTATGAAGCAGACGATGTCACCGCTGGTGACCAGCAGCGAGCGCCACAGCACCTCGCCCTTGCCGGGGAGGGCGGGTATGCGGGGGAGTATCGCGTCGCGGTGGACCACCCGGGCGCCCGCCTTCCGGGCGACTTCCGCGGTGGCGTCCGTCGATCCGGAATCGATCACCAGCAGCTCGTCGACCAGCTGGACCTTCTCCATCAGCTCGGCCCGGATCGTGCCGACGATCGCGCCGACCGTCGCCTCCTCGTTCAGGGCGGGCAGGACGACGCTCACGCTGCCACGCCGCGGATCCCTGGCCTTGGCGGCGAGGAGCCGGTCCAGCGGGCGGTCGGCGGCCGACCAGGAACGCCCGGCCAGCCAGCGTTCGACCTCTTCCAGCACGGTCGATACTCCCTGTATGTGATCCATCTCGCGGTTCGGACGACTATCTCAACCGTCCGTTGCTTCGGTTACAGTCTTGAACAACGCGGATGACCCTCGCATGTCGGGGTGTCCGCGAATAAATGCCTGGATCAATGATCCAGTGCCACAGCGCTCATCCAGAGGGACTGAGGGAACGGCCCGTTGAAGTCCCGGCAACCCTCCCGCCGACCGCGAGGTCAGGTGGGGAAGGTGCCAATTCCGTCTCGTGGCGAAATGCGTCGCGAGGAAGATGAGGAGAAAGGGCCTCGCCATCATGGCTGCGCAGACTGTTGCAGTAAGCACCGATTCCTCCACCGACGCCGTCGATCTCGGCCCCGCAGCGGCACTCTCCTGCCGCGAATGCGGAGAGCGTTTCGCGCTCGGTCCCATTTTCGCCTGTGCGTCCTGTTTCGGGCCGCTCGAAGTGGCGTACGACCTGCCGAGCGGCTCCCCGGACGAGCTGAAGAAGCGCATCGAGGCCGGACCGAACAACATCTGGCGTTACGCGCCGCTGCTGCCGGTCCCCGCCGATGTCGCCGACAAGCCCAACATCAACCCCGGCTTCACCAAGCTGGTCAAGGCCGACAACCTCGCCCGCGAACTGGGCGTCACCGGCGGCCTGTACGTCAAGGACGACTCCGGCAACCCGACGCACTCCTTCAAGGACCGCGTCGTCGCGATCGCCGTCGAGGCCGCGCGCGCCTTCGGGTTCACCACCCTCTCCTGCTCCTCCACCGGCAACCTCGCCGGTGCGGTGGGCGCGGCCGCGGCCCGGGCCGGCTTCCGGTCCTGCGTGTTCATCCCGCACGACCTGGAGCAGGGCAAGGTCGTCATGGCCGCGGTGTACGGCGGCCAGCTGGTCGGCATCGAGGGCAACTACGACGACGTCAACCGCTTCTGCTCGGAGCTCATCGGCGACCCGCTCGGCGAGGGCTGGGGCTTCGTCAACGTCAACCTGCGCCCGTACTACGGCGAGGGCTCCAAGACGCTCGCGTACGAGATCTGCGAGCAGCTCGGCTGGCAGCTGCCCGACCAGCTCGTCATCCCGATCGCGTCCGGCTCCCAGCTCACGAAGATCGACAAGGGGCTGCAGGAGCTGATCAAGCTCGGTCTCGTCGAGGACAAGCCGTACCGGATCTTCGGCGCCCAGGCCGAGGGCTGCTCCCCGGTCTCCACGGCCTTCAAGGCCGGTCATGACGTCGTGCGTCCCCAGAAGCCGAACACGATCGCCAAGTCCCTGGCGATCGGCAACCCGGCCGACGGCCCGTACGTCCTGGACATCGCCCGCCGCACCGGTGGAGCCGTCGAGGACGTCAACGACGACCAGGTCGTCGACGCGATCAAGCTGCTGGCCCGCACCGAGGGCATCTTCGCCGAGACGGCGGGCGGGGTGACGGTCGGCGTGACGAAGAAGCTGATCGAGGCGGGCCTGCTGGACCCGACGCTCACCACCGTCGTCCTGAACACCGGAGACGGTCTCAAGACGCTGGACGCGGTCGCCCCGACCACCGGTCCGACCGCGACCATCCGGCCGAGCCTGGACGCGTTCCGCGACGCCGGCCTCGCCGGCAGCTGACCCGACCACCCGAGACGTAAGGAAGGCACCCACATGAGCGTCAAGGTCCGTATCCCCACCATCCTGCGCACCTACACGGGCGGCCAGGCCGAGGTCCCGGCCGAGGGTGCGACGCTGTCGCAGGTCATCGACTCCCTGGAGCAGAGCCACCCGGGTATCGCGGCGCGCGTCCTGGACGACCAGGGCAAGCTCCGCCGCTTCGTGAACGTGTACGTCAACGACGACGACGTGCGCTTCGAGGGCGGCCTGGAGACGGCCACCCCGGACGGTGCGGGCATCTCCATCATCCCGGCGGTCGCGGGCGGCTGCTGACCCGGTATCGGGTCTCACGTCCGACTTCACAGCAGTACCGGAATTGCCCCCTCTGCGAGGTAAGCGGAGGGGGCAATTCTGCATGGTTGAGCGCGGTACAGTGGGGAAGCCCCCTCCGCTGCCCGTGCCGACCGCATATGAAAATGCGCCCGCCCGCGACAAGATGCAGCCAAAGTGCTCGATCTCCTTGCGCCGTAAGTGGCCTTTGTCCGGCCCGAGTTGCCCTGGAATCGCATAAATTCCGCATATTCGGGTGTTCGGTGCTGCCCAGAATTCTCGTCCGATTGACCTGTTGCAGAGGGCAGTTGGGCAGATACATTCAGCCGCGGTCGACGCGTTCCGGCGCACGCACCCTCTCCTGTCGGAGGGTGAGTTCTGACCCGGGTCCGCGAAGTGCGGTCCTGTGCAAGGGCCAGTAATAGGGGAGTTAGGCATGGCTCAGGGCACCGTCAAGTGGTTCAACGCGGAGAAGGGGTACGGCTTCATCGCGGTCGACGGTGGTGCGGATGTTTTCGTCCACTACAGCGCGATCCAGATGGACGGGTACCGCACCCTCGAAGAGGGTCAGCGAGTTGAATTCGAAATCTCGCAGGGCCAGAAGGGGCCGCAGGCGGACATGGTCAAGCTCGCCGTCGGCTGAGCTCGGCGCGGTCGGCCAACGACACTACTCACGCATGAAGGGCCCGTACCCCCAGGGGGACGGGCCCTTCACGCGTCGTCCGCCGCGTCGCCCCGCACCCCGTCCCGTGCGCCGCCCGTGCCCCCGTCCCGCGCTCCGCCCCGCGTGCCCTTCTCGGTCCTCGGTCGTCCACGACCGCCGGGGGCGCTTGCACTCGTGGGGGTCGAGTGCTAATCATTGCGTTAGCACTCTCCAGGTGAGAGTGACAGAACTTGGACCGGGCCGGTGAGGCCCGCAGGCTCGGTGGAGCAAGGAACCGCCGGGCAGGCAGGCCGTCCGTCGCGGGCGCCACTCGGTCCGGAGAAATCCACCCCTGTCCGGGAGGACCACTTCACATGGCCAAGATCATCGCGTTCGACGAGGAGGCACGGCGCGGTCTCGAGCGCGGGATGAACCAGCTCGCCGACGCCGTCAAGGTCACCCTCGGCCCCAAGGGCCGCAACGTCGTCCTCGAGAAGAAGTGGGGCGCGCCCACGATCACCAACGATGGTGTTTCCATCGCCAAGGAGATCGAGCTCGAGGACCCGTACGAGAAGATCGGCGCAGAGCTGGTCAAGGAAGTCGCCAAGAAGACGGACGACGTCGCCGGCGACGGTACGACCACCGCCACCGTTCTCGCCCAGGCTCTCGTCCGTGAGGGCCTTCGCAACGTCGCCGCGGGTGCGAACCCGATGGCGCTCAAGCGGGGCATCGAGAAGGCCGTCGAGGCCGTCTCCGCCGCTCTGCTGGAGCAGGCCAAGGACGTGGAGACCAAGGAGCAGATCGCTTCGACGGCCTCCATCTCCGCCGCCGACACCCAGATCGGCGAGCTCATCGCCGAGGCGATGGACAAGGTCGGCAAGGAAGGCGTCATCACCGTCGAGGAGTCCCAGACCTTCGGTCTGGAGCTGGAGCTCACCGAGGGTATGCGCTTCGACAAGGGCTACATCTCGGCGTACTTCGCCACCGACATGGAGCGCATGGAGTCGTCCCTGGACGACCCGTACATCCTGATCGCCAACTCCAAGATCAGCAACGTGAAGGACCTCCTTCCGCTGCTGGAGAAGGTCATGCAGTCGGGCAAGCCGCTGCTGATCATCGCGGAGGACGTCGAGGGCGAGGCTCTGTCGACCCTGGTCGTCAACAAGATCCGTGGCACCTTCAAGTCCGTTGCCGTCAAGGCCCCGGGCTTCGGTGACCGCCGCAAGGCCATGCTCGGCGACATCGCCATCCTCACCGGTGGCACCGTCATCTCCGAGGAGGTCGGTCTCAAGCTGGAGAACGCCGGCCTGGACCTGCTGGGCCGTGCCCGCAAGGTCGTCATCACCAAGGACGAGACGACGATCGTCGACGGCTCCGGTGACACCGACCAGGTTCAGGGTCGCGTCAACCAGATCCGTGCCGAGATCGAGAACTCCGACTCGGACTACGACCGCGAGAAGCTCCAGGAGCGCCTGGCGAAGCTGGCCGGCGGCGTGGCCGTCATCAAGGCCGGTGCCGCGACCGAGGTCGAGCTCAAGGAGCGCAAGCACCGCATCGAGGACGCCGTTCGCAACGCGAAGGCGGCCGTCGAGGAGGGCATCGTCGCCGGTGGTGGCGTGGCGCTGCTGCAGGCTTCCGCCGTCTTCGAGAAGCTGGAGCTCTCGGGTGACGAGGCGACCGGCGCCAACGCCGTCAAGCTGGCGCTGGAGGCCCCGCTCAAGCAGATCGCCGTCAACGGTGGTCTCGAGGGTGGCGTCGTCGTCGAGAAGGTGCGCAACCTGCCGATCGGTCACGGTCTGAACGCCGCGACCGGCGAGTACGTCGACATGATCGCCGAGGGCATTCTCGACCCGGCGAAGGTCACGCGCTCCGCGCTGCAGAACGCCGCGTCGATCGCCGCACTGTTCCTGACCACCGAGGCCGTCATCGCCGACAAGCCGGAGAAGGCCTCTGCGGCCGCTCCGGGCGGCATGCCGGGCGGTGACATGGACTTCTGATCCTGATGGATCGGTAAGTGCACGCTCGTCGGCCCCCGGGACCTTCTGGTCCCGGGGGCCGACGGCGTTCCGCGATCGTGCTAGCCCAGCCGCTCGATGATCCAGGAACAGAGTTCCTCGGTCACGAGGGTGTGGCCCTCGTTCTGCGAGGCGAGCTTGAAGTCGTCGAGCCGGCTGTCGCCCGGCGACATGTCGTCGATCGGGGCGTAGAGGTCCTGGTCCGTCGCCACGTCACGGATGTCGACCGCGCTGACCGCCGGGACGAAGCAGTGCGAGCGGATCGGGACGTCGGTCTTGAAGCCGAGCCACGGGTTGAGTTCGTTCAGCCCGTCGGCCAGGATGCCGAACCCTTCCAGGGTTCCGCCGGGCGCCCCGTCGATGGCGGGCAGCCCCGAGGTCCGTACCTCGTTCGTCTTCAGCGTCACCACCCGCAGCTTCGCGACCAGTTCCTTGCTCCCCGATGCCTGGGTGTAGAGCTTCGTGCCGGAGACGGAGAGTCCCTTGCCCTCCACGGCGAGGTCGCTCGGGTTGATCCCGTTGCCCGCTCCGGTGCCGACGCCGTTGGCGACGGCGATCTTCCGGGGACGCATCGGCCATTCGCCGATGCGCTCCATCTCCTGGAGGAAGGCGGTCCGCTGCTGGCTCTGCTCGGGCGTGCTGTCCCATTCCGGGATGTGCCGCCAGAGCAGCTGCTGAGCGGCGGGACTGTTGATCTGATCGGAGAACCGGCTGTCGAGATCCCGGATGTAGTGCGCGAACGCCTGGAGCGCGATCGGGATCCAGGCGCCGCGGTGCGGGCTGTCGTACGAGAAGTACAGGTCGGTCTGGTGGTCGATGTGCTCGCTCTCCATCTTGGCCAGCGCATGGCGGGTGACGAGCCCGCCCATGCTGAAGCCGCCGACCTTCAGCGGTGCGTCACCGGTGCGTTGGGCGATGGCGCGCATGATCGCCTCCCGGGCGACCCGGGAGTTGTCCAGGATCGACGCGCTGCGCTCGTCGAAGCCGACGATGATCACGTCGTAGCCGCGCTCGCGCAGCCGGCTGATGAACCGGTAGGCGCCGCCTTCCAGGTACTCCCAGAGCTCACCCAGCTTGCTCGGCCCGGAGTTGAACCCGTCGGCCGTGATGAAGGGCTTCACCAGCTGCTTGTGTCCCTTGCCGTAGTACACCCAGGCGGTGCCGCCCGGCAGCGGCCACTCCTCGTCGGCATCCGGCGCGGCGGCGGGCTCGGCGAGTGCTGGACGGGCGGACAGGACGATCGGTCGCTTGGACTTGAGTTCGTCGGCGATCTGGGCAGGGGTCGGTTCGGACACTGAGCGTTCCTTCCGGTGATGGATCGCCGCGGCGAGAGCCACCGCGGCGAGCGCCATGATGGATGTGGAAGATCACCTTCCGGAAGTGGATCCGAGGAGATCACCCATGTGCGCGAGCTGCTTTCGGACAGCGGTCGGATGGCCGGGTTCCACACGTCATGGCTGGTCCTGGTCGTCGGGGTGCCGTCTGCTGCTGCTGCTGCTGCTGCGAGCGACCGACCGCCCATCCGGAGGGACTTGTTCCGCATGGAGCGGGTGGCGTGTAGCCGACCCGGACCGGCGGGGGCGCGGTTGCCGTGCGCGTGTTCAAGCCGTCCCGTTCGGCTTCTGCGGGGTCCGGGCGAGCATTTTCTGGCCGATGATCGCCATGGGACGGACCGGTCCGCCACGCGTGTGGAGGAGTGGACGGGTGACCGCAGCGCCCGCTCCTCCGCCGGGGCGGAGTTCAGTGCCCGACCGCCTGCCCGCCCGCGCTCTGTCGCGGATTCACCGTCGGGGCCACGCCCGGCTCACGCCCGGCTCACGCCCGGCTCACGCCCGGTCGGCCTCCGGACGCCGTGCGAGAAGGACGAATTCCCGGCCCGGCCGGTCAGGGGCGTCACGGACCTCGTCGACCACATATCCCTGTGCGGTCAGTTCCGCCTCGATCTCCCGCAGCTCGCGGAAACGCAACGTCGAATCAGAGGTGAGTACCTGTCCGTCGGCGGCGAAGACGTAGGTTCCCCGGAAGGTGACCAGCGGCCCGTCCACCTCGGTCACCTGGAACCAGCTCTCGACCGCGCCGACGCCAGGGATCTCCGTCACGTGGTACGAATCCTTCCGGTTCCACTTCTCCCAGGCGCGCACGGCCGGATCCCGGGTCTCGAAGACCAGCCGCCCGCCCGGCCGCAGTGCCCGGTAGGCCCCCCGCAGGGTCTCCTGCCAGTCCTTCGGCGCGGCGATGGCCTGGGCGACGTTGGCCGTCATGGTCGCGAGGTCGACCCGCAGCGGCGGCAGCGCTGTCGCGTCACCGTGGATCCAGCGCACCCGGTCGCCGCCCGGTTTTCCCCGGGCCACATCGACGGAGGCCTTCGCGGGGTCGAGTCCGACCACCTCCAACCCGCGATCGGCCAGGAGGAGGGCGAACACTCCCGTCCCGCAGCCGATGTCCAGCACCCGGCGGGCGCCGAACTCCTCCGCCATGCGGACGTACGCGTCGAGATCGCTGCGATCGGGATCCAGCGGGTCGTAGATCGCGGCAAGTCGTGGATGTCCGAAGCATGCGTCAGTCATGCAACCGAAGGTAGGGGTGCCGGCTCGGGGCCGCTCGTCCTTTTCCGGGGCTCCCGGCGGCCGAACCGCACCCGTGACGCGGCGGCGACGGAGGGCCGCGTCACGGGTGCGGTGGTCTCGGGTGCGGTGGGCTCGGGCGTCAGCTCGCGCTGCAGGTGACCGTCGGCCAGGTCCAGGTGCCGTTGGTCTGGATGGTGGCACCCCAGTTGTTGCCGCTGCCGTTGGATTTGGCGGTCAGCACTTGGGCGCTGGGGTAACTGGCGCTGATGTTCCAGGTCGAGAGGACCTTCTCCGGGGACGGGACGTTCATGGTCACGGTCCAGTTGCTGGATCCGCTGACCGAGACGTTGAGGTTGTAGCGATCGCTCCACTTGTCGCCCGCGGACAAGGTCGCGGTGCAGCCGCCGGAGCCACCGCCGCCGGTCGAGCCGCCGGTCGAGCCGCCGGTGGAGCCGCCGCCGGTCGAGCCGCCGGAGCCGGTGTCGCCGACCGTGATGTTGGAGTTGCCGCTGCTCTGGTATCCCTCGGTCGCGAGCATCATGTAGTTGAAGCTGCCGAGGTTCATGCCCTTGCCGGCCCAGGCGTCGAAGTGGTTACCGGTCGTGATGGTTCCGCCGGTGCGCTTCGACTGCCGGACGCTCCAGTACTGATTGAAGGTCTTGGTGCCTTCGATGGAGGGCGCGTTGGTGCGCGTCGTCTCGTAGATGTCGTAGGTGCCGCCGTCGCTGGTGACCGTCCCCTTGAACGTTCCCGTCGGCCGGTAGGTGCCCCAGTTGTCGACGACGTAGTACTCCACGAGCGGGTTGGTGGTCCACCCGTAGAGAGCCAGGTAGGCGTTGCCGGACGGGTTGAAACTGCCCGAGTAGTTCACGCTCCGGCGCCCACCGGTACTCCAGCCCTTGCCGGCGACGAAGTTCCCGACGTTGCTCCAGGAGGTGCTGTAGTTGCCCCCGGCGCCCAGGTTCATGGAGACCGAACCGCCACCGTCGGACCAGTACGAGTAGTAGTAGCCGTTGTTGGTGCCGGTCTGGTTCGACGTGATGGTCGTGTCGGCGTTTGCGGCGGCAGGCAGGATCATCGCCGCCACGGCGGCCAACGCGATGGCCCAGGCGCTCCTGATCAGCAGCGTGATGTGACGGGGCCTGCGTCTCTTCTGGTGAATGAGCGTGTTCATGTGCGGGTTCCTCCTCGTGAAAGCTGGTGAGGGGCGGGCGGGCTCGACACGACCTGGTGGGGTTGTCGTACGGCCAGGAGGTGACGTCGACCGCGCGCCGGCGACGCGCAACGCGGCAGGGCATGGCCCGGTCGTCACGCGCTCGGCGACCGGAGAACCCGGTCACGGTGGCGACCCGGTTCAACAGTGGTTGAGGTCTGTCAACGGCGAACAGTGTTGATCTGACCCCGTCAACTGTCAACAGTTTCGGCAGGAACTGCGAAATATTCGCTGGCCATGGAATTCTCTGGGTCGGCGTATTGCCTGATCAGTAACTATCTCTGGCTGGTCGGATGTTTATCGATCGCGAGAAGCTGGATGCGCGGGGCTGGATTTGAAGTCCACGGCATCGAAAGTTTCGGGAATTCCGAATTATGTTGCGCGAGGTGTGAGGAGGGGGTGGCTGTCGTCGGTCCGTCGCGCTCGCGCGGAGTCCGGGGGCTCCGGCGGCGCGCGAGCGCGGAGCGGGTGCCCTCGCCGAACGGCGCGTCGAGGGGCTCGGCCGTGGCGCCGTCGCCGTCGCGGTGGCCGGACTCCCGCCCCTTCGTGATCCGCCGGACGTGCCACGGTGGCGCCATGTGGCGCCATCTGATGCGCCAGGGAGGGTGAGATGCCACGTGGTGACACTTTGACGCACCTCGCTGTCGTAGTATTTCCGCAGGTCAGGACGGTCAGGAGGGCCCCGGATCGCCCTGCTTCCCCTTATGGGCTTGCGCGTGGTGCCATCGTGGTGCCATTATGACGTCATGGACCTCACGCCGTATGTCGACAACCTCCGCCGCGAACTCGCGGTGGCCGCCGAAGCCGGCGGCGAAGAAGCCCGCGAGCTGGCCGAGCGGCTCACCGCTCCTCTGGAGTCGGCGACCCGCCTGACCATGCTCAATGTGCTCTCCGCCGCGATGGACGAGATCACCCGTGAACTCGCCCCGGGCTCGGTCGACGTACGGCTGCGCGGGCTCGACCCCGACTTCGTGGTGACGCGGCCGGCGGGCGACGAGGCGTACGAGGACAGGAGCGGGCCCGCCGAGCCGCCCAGGGCCCCGGCGCCCGCCGACGGCGACGACGGTGGCACCGCCCGCGTCAATCTGCGCCTGCCCGCCCACCTCAAGGCGCGCGCCGAGGAGGCCGCGGGCCGCGAGGGCCTGTCGGTCAACGCATGGCTGGTACGGGCCGTGTCGGCCGCGGTCGACGGCGGTGCCCCGTCACGTACGGCGGAGAAGACCCGCACCACCCGCACCGTCGGACAGAGCTTCACGGGCTGGGTGCGCTAGCCGCGCCCCGCCCGCCTCGCTTCACCTGCACCACGTCCCACCAGCGGGGACGCCACGAAGACCCAAGAGGACGGGACAGCCATGCCTTCTTTCGACACTCCCCAGCCGATCTCGGTCACCGCCAACGTGGCCGCCGGCTCCATCCAGTTCTCCGCGAGCGACCGCCTCGACACGGTCGTCGAGGTGCGGCCCCGCGACCCGAAGAAGGACAAGGACGTGCGGGTCGCCGAGCAGACCGAGGCCACGTACGCGAGCGGCGTGCTGACCATCAGGACACCCAAGGGGCGCTACCTCGTCGGGCCCACCGGCAGCGTCGACGTGACGGTCGAGCTGCCCACCGGTTCGCGCGTCGACACGACCGGCTCCTGGACCCAGGTGATCGGCGAGGGCCGGCTCGGCGAGGTCCGGGTGAAGACGTCGTCGGGTGACGTCCGCCTGGACGCGACGGGCCCGCTGCAGCTGACCGCCTCGCACGGCTCGATCACCGTGGACCGGGTCGAGGGCCTGGCCGAGATCACCACCAGTTCCGGCAGCCTGCGCGTCGGTGTCGTGAACGGCCCGGCCGTCCTGAAGAACTCGCACGGCTCCACGACCGTCGGCGCCGCGCTCGGCGAGCTGCGGGTGAGCGGAGCCAACGGCGACATCGACATCCGGTGCGCCGAGAGCTCGGTCACCGCGACCACCGCCCACGGCGCCCTGCGCGTGGGCGACGTGGCCCGTGGCACCGTCCAGCTGGAGACCTCCTACGGTGCCATCGATGTCGGTGTCCGCGAGGGCACGGCAGCCTGGCTCGACGTCAGCTCGGGCAACGGGCAGGTCCGCAACGCGCTCACCGCGTCCGAAAGCCCGGACAAGTCCGAGGACACCATCGAGGTCAAGGCTCGCACCCGCTACGGCAACATCGACATCCGCCGCGCCCGCGGCTGATCCCGCCCGCCTGATCCCGCCGCAGCCAAGGCACTTCACCGCGCACCACGTCATCGAAGGGGAGGACCCCATGAGTTCATCTGTCATGCCCACGCCCAGGCGGGGTGGAGGTCAGCAGCCGCCCGCCGCCGTCTCCACCGTCGGACTCCGCAAGTCGTACGGCGACAGGACCGTCCTCGACGGCATCGACCTGCGCATCCCGGCCGGCACCGTCTTCGCGCTCCTCGGCCCGAACGGCGCCGGCAAGACCACCACCGTGCAGATCCTGTCCACACTCGTCTCCGCCGACGGCGGCCAGGCCCAGGTCGCGGGCCACGACGTCGCCGCATCCCCGGACGGCGTACGGGCCGCGATCGGCGTCACCGGACAGTTCTCCGCCGTCGACGGCCTGATCACCGGCGAGGAGAACATGCTCCTCATGGCCGACCTGCACCACCTCTCCAAGGCCGAGGGGCGCCGCACGGCCGCCGAGTTGCTGGAACGCTTCGACCTCACCGAAGCGGCGAAGAAGCCCGCCTCCACCTACTCCGGCGGTATGAAACGCCGCCTGGACATCGCGATGACCCTGGTCGGCGCCCCCCGGATCATCTTCCTCGACGAACCCACCACCGGCCTCGACCCCCGTGCCCGCCACAACATGTGGCAGATCATCCGCGAACTGGTCTCCGACGGCGTCACCGTCTTCCTCACCACCCAGTACCTCGACGAAGCCGACGAACTCGCCGACCGCATCGCCGTGTTGAACGAGGGCAAGATCGTCGCCGAGGGGAGCGCCGAGGAGTTGAAGCGCCTCATCCCCGGCGGACACGTCCGGCTCCGCTTCACCGACCCGTCCGCGTACCGGTCGGCCGCCTCCGCACTGCGCGAGGCCGCGCGGGACGACGAGGCACTGTCGCTGCAGATCCCCAGCGACGGCAGCCAGCGCGAACTGCGCTCGATCCTCGACCGGCTGGACACGGCCGGCATCGAGGCGGACGAACTGACCGTGCACACCCCCGACCTCGACGACGTGTTCTTCGCCCTGACCGGCACCAGCACGCCCAGCCAGATCAAGGAGGATGTCCGATGAGCTCCCTCTCCCTCGCCATGCGCGACTCGAACACGATGCTGCGGCGGAATCTGCTGCACGCGCGCCGCTACCCGTCCCTGACGCTGAACCTGCTGCTCACGCCGGTCATGCTGCTGCTGCTCTTCGTCTACATCTTCGGCGACACCATGAGCGCGGGCATGGGCGGCGGCGGCGCCGACCGCTCCGAGTACATCGCGTATCTCGTCCCGGGCCTCATGCTGATGACCATCGGCAGCACCACGGTCGGCACCGCGGTCTCCGTCTCCAACGACATGACCGAGGGCATCATCGCCCGCTTCCGCACCATGGCGATCCACCGCGGTTCCGTGCTCATCGGGCATGTCGTCGGCAGCGTCCTGCAGTCGGTCATCAGCGTGGTCGTCGTCGGCGCCGTCGGCGTGGCCATCGGCTTCCGCTCCACCGATGCCACCGTCCTGGAGTGGCTCGCGGCGTTCGGGCTGCTCGTCCTGTTCGCCACGGCGCTCACCTGGATCGCGGTCGGTATGGGCCTGATCAGCCCGAACGCCGAGGCGGCCAGCAACAACGCCCTGCCGCTGATCTTCCTGCCGCTCATCTCCAGCACCTTCGTCCCGGTCGACGCGATGCCGGGCTGGTTCCAGCCGATCGCCGAGTACCAGCCGTTCACCCCGGCCATCGAGACCCTGCGCGGGCTGTTGCTCGGCACCGAGATCGGTAACAACGGGTGGCTGGCCGTGGTCTGGTGCCTGGCGCTGGCCGTGCTCGGCTACGTCTGGTCCAAGTCGGTGTTCGACCGGGGCACCGCTCGCTGATCCTCGGCAGACGAGGGCGGCGGGGCTCACTCCCGACACGGCCGAGGGCGGCACCCGGTGCGGGTACCGCCCTCAGAGTGTTACCGGGATCAGGCGCGGACGGGGTCCCGTGCCGGGTCCGTGGCCGGGGCGGCCGGGGTGCCGGTGGCCGCCACGGTCGAAGCCGCCGGTTCCTGCGACACGTTGAACTCCGCCAGCAGGTCCTTGCTGAATCCGAAGAAGTACGTGGCGACGAAGCCCGCCAGGTAGCCGACCAGCAGACCGCCCGCGTAGATCGCGATCGTCGTGCCCAGGCCGTGGTTGCCGTCGAGGAGCGGGAACAGGGCCCAGCCGGACGGGCCGATCGCCGTGGAGCCGACCGCGCTGCCGAGCTGGTTGAAGAAGCCGACGAACGCGCCGCCGAACGCACCGCCCACGCACGCCGTGATGAACGGGCGGCCGAGCGGGAGGCTGACGCCGTAGATCAGCGGCTCACCGACGCCCAGCAGGCCTGCCGGCAGTGCGGACCTGATCGTCCTGCGGATCGACTCGTTGCGGGGGAGGCGGAGGTAGACCGCGATGGACGCGCCGACCTGGCCGGCGCCCGCCATGGCGAGGATCGGGAGCAGGACCGTGTAGCCCTGCTGCTCGATGAGGGTGGTGTGGATCGGGATCAGGGCCTGGTGCAGGCCCAGCATCACGAGCGGAAGGAAGAACCCGCCGAGGACCAGACCCGCGCCCGCACCGCCGTTGGAGAGCAGCCAGTTGGCGAAGTCACCGATCGCGGTGGAGACCTCACCGGCCACGTACATCAGGCCGAAGATCGTCACCAGGCCGGAGATCAGTACCGTCAGCGTCGGGGTGACCAGGACGTCCAGCGCCTCCGGCACCCAGCGGCGGCACCACTTCTCCACGTACACCGCAAGGACCGCAGCGCCGAGTGCGCCCAGGACACCGCCCTGGCCGGGGGAGAGCTTCTGGCCGAAGGCCTCGATGTTCGCGACGCCGGGGAAGACGATGATCGCGGCGACCGCACCGCCGAGGATCGGCGTGCCGCCGAACTCCTTCGCCGTGTTGTAGCCGACGAAGACGGCGATCAGCGCCATGAACCCGGACGCCATGGCGGCGAGTGCGGGTGTCACCGAGGTCAGCCAGCCGAGGTTCACCAGCAGGCCGTTGAGACCGGCGATGATGCCGCAGCCGATGAGGGCCGGGATCAGCGGGACGAAGATGTTCGCGATCTTCCGGAGGAAGAGCTTGAACGGAGTGGCGTTCTTCGCCTTCCGCGCCGCCCTGATGGCGGCGCCCTGGGCGGCGAGTTCGTCCGCGGTGGTCGCGGCGGTGGTGTCCGAGGCGGGAGCGGGGGCGGCGGGTTCCGGTGCGGTGGCCCGGCCCTCCTCCACCAGCTTCTCGAACTCGGGGGTGACCCGGGCGACGGTGCCCGGGCCGAGGACGATCTGGTACGTGTCGTCCTCGACCACGCCCATGACGGCGGGGAGCGCCTTCAGAGCCTCGTCGTCGACGAGCGAGCGGTCGTGCAGACCCAGCCGGAGCCGGGTCATGCAGTGGACGACGGAGCTGACGTTCGCGGCGCCACCGACGAGTGGAAGGATCGCGGCGGCAGTGGCGCGGTTCTTGTCTTCTGGTGCCATGGTGCGTGGTGCCTTGCTGTGCGGGGGGTGGGGAGTGGAGCGGATGGGTCAGGTGGTGCGGGGGGCGGCGGCGAGCGCTGCCCGGAGGTGGCCGTCGGACGCGGCCAGGAGCGTGGCCGCGGCGGGGCCGTCGACCTGACCGAGGATGGTCAGAATCGCGTTCTTCACCTCGCCGCCGGTGGCGGCGAGCGCGGCCTCGATCTCCTCGTCGGAGGCGCCGGTGGCGAGGGAGACGATCCGGCGTGAGCGGGCGCGCAGCTTCTCATTGGAAGCGCGCACGTCGACCATCAGATTCCCGTACGTCTTGCCGAGCCGGATCATCGTGATCGTCGAGAGCATGTTGAGGACGAGCTTCTGGGCCGTACCGGACTTCAACCGGGTCGAGCCGGTGAGCAGCTCCGGGCCCACGACGATCTCGACGGGGTGCTCGGAAGCGGCACCGAGCGCCGAGTCGGCGTTGCAGGAGAGACCGATGGTCAGCGCGCCCTTGGCGCGGGCGTGCTCGACGGCCCCGACCGCGTACGGCGTACGGCCGGAGGCGGAGATACCGACCACCGTGTCGTCGGCGGTGAGCTCCAGGGCGTCGAGGTCGGCGGCGGCCATCACCTTGCTGTCCTCGGCGCCTTCGACGGCCGTGATGATCGCGGACGGGCCGCCCGCGATCAGGCCGACGACCTCGGACGGGTCGGTGTTGAACGTGGGCGGGCACTCGCTGGCGTCCAGGATGCCGAGCCGGCCCGCGGTGCCCGCGCCGGCGTAGATCAGCCGGCCGCCGCGGGCCATGCGCGGGGCGATGCCGTCGATCGCGGCGGCGATCTCGGGCAGCCGGGCGGCGACGGAGTCGGGGACGGTCCGGTCCTCGCCGTTCATGATGCGGGCGATCTCCAGCGTGCCCAGCCGGTCGATCTCGGCGAGCTCGGGCCGGAACGCCTCGGTGGTGAGGGTGGCGAGCTCGGCGCGCAGTTCCCCGTACTCGGAGTGCTGGCCGGGCGTCGCGGCGTTGGCTTCGGTGGTGGAGGACATGGGGAGCGGCTCTGCTTTCTCGATTGCGTGACTCATGCGGTTCAGCGGTCGTGGGGCACGGTGCTCGTGGTCAGCCGCTGCGGGGGGTGCGGCGGTGGGCGAGTGCCTCGTACGAGGCGGCCAGTGCGGGGGCGGCGGTTTCGTACGTCCGCTGGGCCACCCCTATGAACAGGCAGTCCACGACGAGGAGCTGGCTCGTGCGGCTCGACATGGCGGCGGGTCGCAGCTCGCTCTCGCGGGCGGTGGACGTGGTCAGTACCTGGTCCGCGTACTGCGACACCGGCCCGTCGGGGCGTCCGGTGATCGCGATCGTCGTGGCGCCGCGGTCGAACGCCACCCGGAGCGGCTCGATCACATCGCCGGTGGAGCCGGAGTGGGTGATCGCGATCGCCACGTCGCCGGAGCGGAGCTGCACGGCGTTGGTGACGGCCAGGTGCGGGTCGGCGTGCGCGTGCGCGATCAGACCGATACGGAGCAGCTTCTGCGCCAGGTCCTGTGCGACGAGGGAGGAGGCGCCGACGCCGTAGATGTCGATCCGGCGGGCGGTCGCCGCGGCGGCGACGGCCGCGCCGAGCTGCACCGTGTCGAGCGCGGCCGCCGTGTCGGCGAGGGTCTGCTGCTCGTCGAAGGCCAGCTTGGCGACCACGTCGGCGATCGGGTCGTCGACCGCGATGTCCGCGGTGACGGAGGGGGCGCGGCCGGACTGCTGGTGGGCGGCGAGCCCGGCCAGTGCGAGGCGCAGGTCGCGGTAGCCGGGGTAGCCGAGGAGGCGGGCCGTGCGGACCACGGTCGCCTCGCTGGTGCCGGTGAGTTCGGCGAGACCGGTGACCGTCAGGGCGGCGCAGCCTGCGGGGTCACCGGCCACGGCTTCGGCGACCCGCTGCATGGAGCGGGTCATCGAGGGTGCGAGCGTCCGCACCTTGGCTGCCAGTGCCGCCGGAGCGGGCGGCGCGTCACCCTTGAAACTTTCCTTCAGGTCATTGGTCACATTTGAAAGATATTTTCAACCCTGGGGTCCGTCAACCCCCCTTTGGTCCCGACCTCTGGCAGAACCGGTACCGGCCGCCGGCCGGACCGAGGATCTGCCGGTGACAAGGGCGGTCCCGCGGCGAGTGCCGGTCCCGAACGGGGTGAGAATGACTGCATGGAGTTGAACCGTCTGGAGCAGGCGCTGCACACCGCCCGCGCCTTGGTCATGGCCGACCTCACCGCGGGCGATGTCGCCGAGGCCGAGATCGTCTCGCTCGTCGAGGACGCGGTGACGCACCGGCGGTGGTGGGTCGAGCAGTGGCCGGACGGTGTGGAGTTCGTCGTCGGCCTGGTCGCCCAGGACGTGCAGGACGCGCTGCTGGAACGGTACGGGCGCTGGCCGCTCTGCCCGGTCTGCGACGCGGGTGATCCGCACGCCCTGGACGTCGAACCGGAGCTGGGACCTGACCCGCGGTGGGTCTGCACCAAGGCCACCGTGATGGTGGCCCCGGTGGGCGCGCTCGGCGGAGTGCTGGGCCGGTGACCGTCTATATCGACCCGCCGGACTGGCCGGGTCACGGGCGGCTCTGGTCGCACCTGGTCAGCGATGTGTCGTTCGACGAACTGCACGCGTTCGCCGCCGCCATCGGCTGCCCGCCGAAAGCGTTCGAACGGGACCACTACGACGTACCGGAGGCGCGGTACGTGGACGCGGTGCGGGCCGGGGCCCGCGAGATCGGCTCGAAGGAGCTCGTCCGCCGGCTCACGGACGCGGGACTGCGGCGCCCCAAAGGACGCCCGGCGCCCCGCCCGGCAGCCGGCCCGGTGGCCGGCGGCTGACCGGACGGCCGGCGTGCGCGCACTCCGTGAACGGTGCGTCTCAGGTGGCGCACGCACCTGCTTCCACGGGCGCCTCCGACGACGACGACGCCGCGGGCGACCCGGCCACCCGGCGCGACCTGCCGCCGCGCTGCAGCCGCAGTGAGCACACCACACCCACCAGCGCCAGCACCGTCATCGCCGCACCCGCCCAGGCCGTCGCCGCGAAGCCGAAGTCCGCGTCGATCACCGTGCCGCCCAGCCAGGGGCCGCCCGTGTTGCCCAGGTTGAACGCGGCGGTCGTCGTCGCGCCGGCCAGCGTCGGGGCCGCGCCCGCGATGTTGAACATCCGGGCGTTCAGCGCCGGGGCCGTGTAGAACGCCGACAGGCCCAGCAGGAACGCGAGCGCGATCACGGCGATCTGGTTCGACGCGAACAGCGCCAGCGCGGCCAGGAAGACCGTCGACGCCGCGATACCGCTCATCAGCACCCCGAAGAGGTGCGCGTCCGCGACCCGGCCGCCGATCGTCGTGCCGACCAGTGCGCCGATCCCGAACAGCGCGAGCACCGTCGGCACCCAGCCGGAGTCCAGCCCGGCGACATCCGTGAGCAGCGGTGCCAGATAGCTGAACGCGCAGAAGACCCCGCCGGCCGCGAGTGCCGTGACCACGATCGACAGCCACACCTGCCGGTCGCGGTAGATGGACATCTCCCGCTTGATCTGCGGCCTCCTGGCCGGGAGCGGGATCCGGGGGATGAACGTCGCGACACCGGCGAGCGCCACGGCGGACGCCGCACCGACCGCCCAGAACGCCGACCGCCAGCCGAGGTTCTCACCGAGGAACGCCCCCAGCGGTACACCGAGGACGTTGGCGATCGACAGCCCGCCGATCATCACGGCCATGGCCCTGGCCCGCGCGTTCACCGGCACCATCGCGATGGCGACCGCCGCACCGACCGCCCAGAACCCGGCGCAGGCGAAGGCGCTCACCACACGGGAGGCGAAGAGCACCTCGTACGTCGGAGCCAGCGCACCGGCGACCTGGCCGAGACCGAAGACGGAGATCAGGGCGATCAGCGTGGTGCGGCGCGGCAGCCGGAGCGTGGCCACGGCGAGCAGCGGAGCACCGATCACCATGCCGATCGCGAAGGCGGATATGAGGAGCCCGGCGCGGGGGATCGACACGTTCATGTCGTCGGCGATGGGCGGCAGCAGCCCGGAGAGCATGAACTCGCTCGTGCCGAGGGAGAAGACCGCCACCCCCAGGATGTACACGGCCAGAGGCATACGAGTGCGGTGGCTAAGGGCAGAGTCGGGCATGACACGTGCCAACGGGATTCTTCGCCGCCGCATTCCCGTACCGGCGGATTCCGCCGCCGTCTCAGACCGACCGGGTGAGCAGTTCCAGTTCCGTCAGCAGGTTCTGCCGTGCCCGCGGCTCCCACTGCGCGATTCCGTGCGGTGTGCGGAAGAGTCGCGGCAGCCCGAGCAGCTGCCGCAGCACGGCCGCCCGTCCCTCCCGGAACGCGTCGTCGGGTACGAAGCCGTACTCGTCCCGGACCTGCGCCGCGTACGCCGCGTACTCCTTGGGGGCGGCTGCCAGGATCGCCAGATCCGCGTCGCACAGCACTTCGCCGTTGGTGTCGCCGTCCACCGGGTCATGGGTGACGGTGAGCCGGACCAGCCGTGCGACCTCGGTGGTGACGTCGTCCGGGACACCCGCCTCGGGCAGCGCCCGCTCGGCCAGTACCGCACTGCGCTCCTCGTTCTCGGAGCGCTCGGGGCGGTAGACCGCGTCGTGGAACCAGGCGGCGAGGCGGACGGCATCCGGGTCGGCGGCGTGGCCGGCGAGCGTGTCGACGCGGTCGAGCACCGCCGTCAGATGGGCGGTGGTGTGATATCGCCGCTGCGGCTCGGCCCAGCGGGCCAGCAGATTGTCGGCGTACGGCCGCGGATCGGGGCCGTCGGCGCTGCCCCGGGCGGCGACGAGGGAGTCGTGCCAGCGGCCGCGGAGGGTGCCGGCGGGGCCGGGAGCGCTGTCGTCCATACGCCCGAGAGTAGGGCAGGGGGCGGGGCGGCCGGGTCGCCGCCCGGGGCCGGACGGCAGGCGGGCCGTCCCCCCGTCGGTACGCGATACGGCTCGTGCCGCGTACCGACGGGCGAACGGCCCGTTCCGTGCTCGTGCGAGCGGCCAGGTCAGTGGCCGGGCGCGGTGTCCAGCGCCAGCGCGGCGTACGTGGCCAGCCAGTGGTCCGAGACGAAGTCGCCGGACGAGACGGCGGGCAGCCCGACCGCGAGGTGGGCCTCCACCGACCGGTCCAGCGCGGTGCGGACCGGCCCCTCGGGAAGCGCCTCGGCGATCGCGCGGAGCGCGGCCGCCCGGCTCAGGGTGAGACCCAGGAGATGACAGATCTGCGGGTCGCCGTGGTCGGAGACCACCGGGGGGACGAGCAGCGAGGAGTCGGGGGTGCCGTCGGTGGTGAACGCGGGGAGGAACGCGGACAGCCAGGTGCGGAACTCCTCGGCGGGCAGTACCCGGCGCATCGCGTCCGCCTCGGCCAGGGCGGGGGAGAGGAAGTCCTGCCCGGACGGCTCCCAGTGCACGGGGGCGTCGTGGTCCGCACCGAACCAGCCCTTCAGCCGGTCGGCGACCGCGTCGAGGACCGGCCGCGCGAGCCCGGCGCGCTCGCCCGCGTCCAGGATCAGCCCCAGGCCGAACGCGCTGTTGTTGTGGACCCCGTGCCGGACCGGGTAGGTCGCCTTGGGGAGCCAGCCGGTGAGCAGATCGCCGACCGCGTCGACGGCGGGTGCCAGGGCATCGGCCCAGCGGTCGCCGTCGGGGGTGGCGAGGGCGCGGCACTCGGCCGCCAGAGCGACCAGCCACGCCCAGCCGTAGGGGCGCTCGAAGGAGGGCCGGGAGCGGAGGTAGGCCGCCTCGACGGCGAGGTTCTGCGGGGTGAGGTGGGTGTTCAGGACCTCGTGGACACGAGTGGTGAGGGTGGCCGGGAGCTCGCCGGTGGTGCCGAAGCGGCGCACGAGACGGACGAGCAGCCAGTGCATGTGCACCGTGGAGTGCCAGTCGTACGCGCCGTAGAACGCGGGGTGCAGCGTTCGCGGGGCGACCAGCTCCTCCGGGCCCGCGTACAGGTGGGCCGGGGCGTTGGGGTACTCGCGTACGACGTTGGCGAGGGCCAGCTCGGCGAAGGGGACGGCGTAGGGGGCGGGGAGCGCGGTGGGCAAGGATCACTCCAGGGGTGCGGGGTGTGCGGGGTGAGCGGCTCGGATCGTTCGCTCGGGTCGTTCGAGCTCGGGTCAAAGGGCTGAGAACGTTCAGAACGCGAAGAGAGCCATGATCGCGACGTTGCAGACGAGCAGCGCCGCCGCGGTGGGGAGCTGGGCCTTGATGGGTCCGTACTGGTCCTTGAGTTCGAGGAGGGCGGCCGGGACCAGGTTGAAGTTGGCGGCCATGGGGGTCACGAGGGTGCCGCAGAAGCCGCAGAGCATGCCGAGCGCGAGGATCGCGGGGACGTTGCCGTGCATCTGCTCGATGAGGACGGGCCAGCCGATCGCCGCGGTCATCACGGGGAAGGCCGCGAAGGCGTTGCCCATGACGATGGTGAACAGCGCCATGCCGCAGCAGTAGACGGCCACGGCCACGAACTGCTGGCCGTCGGGCAGCACCGCCTCGCTGATCCGGCGGACCTGCTCGCCGACACCGGCGAGCTGGAAGATCGAGCCGAGGACGGCGAGCAACTGCGGCAGGATCAGCGCCCAGCCCATCGATTCGAGCATGCCGCGGCCCGAGTGCAGCGGTACGGAGAGCTTCCGCTCGCGCAGGACGAACATGCCCACGGCCAGCGCCACGACGGCGCCGATGCCGAGACCGAGGATGGTCTCGTACCCCGGCTCCAGGACCGGTTCGCCGCCGATCTTCCAGTTCTTCACGAGCGTCGCGCACACCATCGCGACGACGGGGATGGTGAGTGCCGGGAGGAACAGCTTGTTGCCGAAGCGGGCGGCGGACGCGGCGCGCTTCTCACGCGAAGGGGTGTGCGGTTCGCCCTTGCCGGTGAGGCCGAAGCCGCCGAGCACGATCAGGATCAGGACCGCGACGCCGAGGGGTTCGGCGGGCAGGGACTTGTCGACGACTCCGGTGGAGTAGAAGAACGAGGCGCCCAGCAGGCCCCAGAAGCCGGCCGAGCCGAAGCGCTTGGGGTTGGTGCGGTCCATGACCATCTGGGTGGCCATGACCAGGAACACCGCGCCGACCAGCCAGAAGAAGTGTTCGGACTTGATCACTTGGAGTCCTCCGTCTGACGTGCGGCATGCGCCGATCGGTCGTTCTCGGCTGCCACGACGGCCAGTTCCCGCTCCAGCTGGCGGTCCAGGTGCAGCAGACGGCTGCCGTGGATGAGGAACGCGCAGATCGCGGAGGGAATGGCCCACAGGGCGAGGTTCAGGGGTTCGAGGTGCTGGTCGTAGGTCGAGTTGACGAACCCGGTGATCAGCAGGATCGAGCCGATGGCGATGAAGCAGTCCTCGCCGAAGAACACCCCGATGGTGTCGGCACCGGACGCGTGCGAGCGGACCTTCTCCCGCAGCCGTTCCGGCAGCGGGCCGCCCGCCTTCGCCTCGGCGGCGGCCTCGGCCATGGGGGCGATCAGCGGGCGCACGCTCTGTGCGGGGCCGCCGATGCTGGTGAGGCCGACCGAGGCGGTGAGCTGGCGTATCAGCAGGTAGAGGGCGAGGAAGCGACCGGTGGTGAGCTTGCCCAGCCTGCCGATGAGGGCACGGGCCTGCTCCTGGAGTCCGTAGCGCTCCAGCAGCCCGATGACCGGGAGGGTGATGACGAAGACCGTCACCGAGCGCGCGGAGGCGAAGCTGTTGCCGAAGGCGGCCAGCACCTCCTGCGGCGAGAGCTTGCCGAGCAGGCCGGTGACGATGCCGGCGACACCCACCACCAGGAGGGGATTGCGGCGGGTGGCGAATCCGAGGATCACCACGAGCACGCCGATGAGAACGATCACGCGTGGGCCTAACTCTGCGCACGGACATGCGTACGGGGGCACGGTGGCGTGCCCGTACGGTCCAGATCAGACGGGGTTGATGCGCGAGACACTAGGCGATTGTTCAACAAGCCCACAAGAGGTGTTCATCACGTGGTCTTCCGCAGCGCTACCGCGCGGTGAGCCGTTCCGCGTACGCCTCCGCGAGCTGGCGGCGGGAGTCCTGCAGGTAGAAGCCCAGAAGCCGCTCGGCGCCCGCCGCGTCGCCCTGGGTCAGTCTGTCCGTGATCTCCCGGTTACGGGTGAGATATGGCTCGTGGAAGCGGCGCGGATCGGCCATCACGTGGAAGGCCAGTCGCAGTTCGGCCAGTACGTTGCGCATCAGCTCGTCCGTCCTGGGGCTCTTCGCGAGACCGGCCAGGGCCTGGTGGAAGCGGATGTTCGCGGTCGAGCAGGCGGCCCAGTCGCCGTCCTCGGCGGCCCGCTCGCCGGTCGCCACCGCCGCTTCGACGGCCGTCAGGTCGTAGGGCGGCTCGCCCAGCACCCGCAGGGCGGCGCACTCCACCAGGAGCCGCACGCGGTAGATGTCGACGAGGTCGTCGACGGCCAGGATGCGGACGAAGACGCCCTTGTTGAGCCGGTGCTCCACCAGGCGCTCGTGCGACAGCAGGCGGAACGCCTCGCGCAGCGTGTTCCGGGACACGGCGAGGGCGCCGCTGATCGACTCCTCGGAGAGCCGGCTGCCCGGTGGGAAGTAGCCCTCGGTGATCCGGTCCCGCAGGACGGCGGCGACCCGCTCCGCCGTTCCGGACCGCGCCAGGGAGGCGCTGTCCGCCGCCAGTTCCGAGAGGTCCGGAGAAGTCCCGCCCGCTGTCCCCGCCATGCCCGGTCCCCTGCCTGTCGCTGTGCCGTCGTCACCGGGATCCTGTCCGGTGGGCCGGCGCGGACCGGTCCGCGAGGATCCACCGGACAGGATCCCGGTGATCACAGTGAACCACCCGGGCGTCCCGCTCCTCGGGCGAGGTCTTGTCAGATTGTTGAACAATCGCTAGCGTGCGCTCGTGATGGATCTGACGAGTCTGACCGGTCTGATGGATCTCAACGCGGATCTCGGAGAAGGGTTCGGACACTGGACCCTGACCGACGACGACGCGTTGCTCGACTGTGTGACCAGCGCCAATGTCGCCTGTGGCTTCCACGCGGGCGACGCCTCCGTGATGCGGCGCGTCTGCGACACCGCGGCGGCCCGGGGTGTGCGGATCGGGGCACAGGTCTCGTACCGGGACCTGGCCGGCTTCGGGCGCCGCTCCATGGACGTACCGGCCGCCGAACTGACCGCGGAGATCGCCTACCAGATCGGCGCCCTGCGGGTGTTCGCCGAAGCGGCCGGATCCACCGTCTCGTACGTCAAACCGCACGGCGCCCTCTACAACCGGACCGTCCGGGACGACGACCAGGCGGCAGCCGTCGTCGAGGGTGTCCGGCTGGCCGGCGGATCGCTCGCCGTACTCGGACTGCCCGGCTCCCGGCTGCTCGCGCACGCGCGGGCCGCGGGACTGGACGCGGTCGAGGAGGCCTTCGCCGACCGCGCGTACACACCGCAGGGCACGCTCGTCCCGCGGACCGAGCCGGGCGCCGTCGTGCACGACGGGGACGAAGTCGTGCGCCGCAGCGTCGGCATGGCCGTCGACCGCAGCGTCACGGCCGCCGACGGCAGCCGGATAGCGGTCGGCGCGCGCTCCCTGTGCGTCCACGGCGACACCCCCGGGGCCGCGGCTCTGGCCCGCAGGGTCCGCGACGCGCTGGAGGAAGCGGGCGTCGGCGTGCGGGCGTTCACGTGAGCGGGGACGGCACCGGCGGCGAGGTGCTGGTCCTGCCCGCCGGACAGGACGCGCTCCTCGTCGAACTGGCCACCGGCGAGCACGCCGAGGCCTTCCACGCCGAACTGCTGCGCCGCCGCGCCGACGGTGAGCTGCCCGCCGTGCGGGAGATCGTCCCCGGTGCGCGCACCGTGCTGCTCGAAGGGCTCCCGGACCGTTCCCCGCAGGGCAGGGACCGGTTCGCCCGGGAGCTCGCGTCCTGGCGGATACCGCCGCTGCGGCACGGCACCGGCGAAGCGGTCGAGATCCCGGTCGTCTACGACGGGCCGGACCTCGCCGACGTCGCGGCGGTCTGGGGTGTCGGGGCCGATGAGGTGCCCGGCATCCACGCCGGTACGGAGTTCCGGGTGGCGTTCTGCGGATTCGCGCCCGGCTTCGGCTATCTGACGGGCCTGCCCGGACACCTTCAGGTGCCGCGGCGGGCGACCCCGCGCACCAGGGTCCCGGCAGGCGCGGTGGCCCTCGCCGGGCCGTACACCGGGGTCTATCCGCGGCCTTCGCCCGGCGGGTGGCAGATCATCGGAAGGATGCCGCGCCCGCAGGAGCTGTGGGATCCGGCGCGGGAGCCCGCGGCGCTGCTGGGGCCGGGGGCGCGGGTGCGGTTCGTGGTGGCGGGGTGAACGGTGTCATGGATGTACTCGAAGTGGTCCGCGCAGGTGCGCTGACGACCGTGCAGGACGCGGGGCGGGCCGGCTGGGCCCACCTCGGTGTCGGGCGGGCCGGCGCACTCGACGCCCCCGCCCGCCGTCTCGCCAACCGGCTGGCCGGCAACGACGCCGACGCGGCGGTGCTGGAGACGACGGTCACCGGGTGCGCGGTGCGGCCCCGACGGTCCGTGGTCGCGGTGGTGGGCGGCGCGGCGTGCCGGGTCACGGTGGACGGGCGGCCCGTCGCCTGGGGGATGCCCGTCCACGTACCGGCCGGTGCGGTGCTCGACGCCGGGCCGGCGGCCGAAGGGCTGCGCAGCTACCTGGCGTTCGGGGGCGGCCTGGTGCCCGAACCGGTGCTCGGCAGCCGCTCGGCCGACCTGCTGTCGGGACTGGGTCCCGCGCCGTTGCGGGACGGGGACGAGGTGCCGCTGGGTGTCGCCCCGGGGACCGCCGTCCCGGTGCCGGACGCCGTGCCGTGGCCGGGGGCCCCGGCCGAGCTGGTGCTGCCGGTGGACCTGGGCCCGCGCCACACCTGGTTCACGGAGCGGGCGCTGCGCACGCTGACCACCGCGGTGTACCGGGTCTCGCCGCAGAGCAACCGCATCGGTCTGCGCACGGAGGGGCCCGCGCTGGAGCGGGCCCGGGACGGTGAACTGCCCAGCGAGGGAATGGTGCTGGGGGCGATCCAGGTGCCGCCGGACGGCTGGCCGGTGGTGTTTCTGAACGACCACCCGACCACCGGGGGGTACCCGGTGGTCGGAGTGGTGCGGGAGGCCGCGCTGTCGGCGGCGGCGCAGGCGGTGCCGGGGGTGGCGGTGCGGTTCGTGGCGGTGGGCTAGGGCCTCTCCTCCGGGTCGGCCCGGATCAGGCCCGGGTGTCCTGTGATCCGGCCCGGAAGCCCCGCAGGCGCAGGGAGTTGCCGACCACGAACACCGACGAGAACGCCATCGCGGCGCCCGCGATCATCGGGTTCAGCAGGCCCGCCGCGGCGAGCGGCAGCGCCGCCACGTTGTAGGCGAAGGCCCAGAAGAGATTCGTGCGGATCGTGCCCAGGGTCCTGCGCGACAGCCGGATCGCGTCCGCCGCCGCCCGCAGGTCCCCGCGTACCAGGGTCAGATCGCTCGCCTCGATCGCGGCGTCGGTGCCGGTCCCCATCGCCAGGCCGAGGTCGGCCGTGGCGAGGGCGGCCGCGTCGTTGACGCCGTCGCCGACCATCGCGACCGAACGGCCCTGCGCCTGAAGACGCTTGACGACGGCGACCTTGTCCTCCGGCAAGACCTCGGCGTACACCGCGTCGGCGTCGATGCCCACCTCGGCCGCGACCGTCTCCGCCACCGCCCGGTTGTCCCCGGTGAGGAGGACCGGTGTCAGACCCAGCGCCCGCAGTCGCGTGATCGCCTCCGCGCTGGTGTCCTTCACCGCGTCGGCGACCTCCAGGACGCCCCGTGCCTCGTCGTCCCAGGCGACCACGACGGCCGTCCGGCCCGCCGCCTCCGCCGCCGCCTTCCGCCGGGCGAGTTCCGCCGGCAGGCGGATCCCCCGTTCGGTGAGGAGTTGTTCGCGTCCGGCGAGGACGGTGTGTCCGTCGATGGTGGCGTGGACTCCGGTGCCGGGGAGGTTGGTGAAGTCGTGGGCGGTGGGGAGTGGGGTGGGGGTGCGTTCGGTGGCGGCGGTGGTGATGGCTCGGGCGATGGGGTGTTCGGATGGGTGTTCGAGGGCGCCGGTGAGTCGGAGGAGTTGGGTGGGGTCGGTGCCGGGTGTGGGGTGGATGGCGGTGAGGGTCATGCGGCCGGTGGTGACGGTGCCGGTCTTGTCGAGGACGACGGTGTCGATGCGGCGGGTGGTTTCGAGGACTTCGGGGCCTTTGATGAGGATGCCGAGTTGGGCGCCGCGTCCGGTGCCGACCATGAGGGCGGTGGGGGTGGCGAGTCCGAGGGCGCAGGGGCAGGCGATGATCAGTACGGCGACGGCTGCGGTGAAGGAGGCGGTGGTGTCGTCGGTGAGCAGGAGCCAGGTCACGAGGGTGGTCAGGGCGATGAGCAGGACGGTGGGGACGAAGACGGCGGAGATGCGGTCGGCGAGGCGTTGGGCCTGGGCCTTGCCGTTCTGGGCGTTTTCGACGAGTGCGGCGATTTTGGACAGGTGTGTGTCGGTGCCGATGCGGGTGGCTTCGACGACGAGTCGGCCGCCCGCGTTGAGTGTGGCGCCGGTGACGGTGTCGCCGATTCCGATCTCGACGGGTACGGACTCGCCGGTGAGCATCGACGCGTCGATCGCGGAGGCGCCCTCGACCACGGTGCCGTCGGTGGCGATCTTCTCGCCCGGACGGACCACGAACCGGTCCCCGACCCGCAGTTCCGCGATCGGTACGGTCACCTCACGGCCGTCCCGCACCAGGGCGACCTCCTTGGCGCCCAGATCCAGGAGCGCCGCGAGCGCGGCGCCCGCCTTCCGCTTGGAGCGGGCCTCGAACCAGCGCCCGGCCAGGACGAACGCGGTGACCCCGGCCGCCGCCTCCAGATAGATGTTCCCGGCGCCGTCGCTGCGGCCGACGGTCAGCTCGAAGGGATGCGTCATGCCCGGCATCCCCGCCGTGCCGAGGAACAGCGCCCACACCGACCACAGGAACGCCGCCGAGGTGCCGACCGAGATCAGGGTGTCCATCGTCGCCGCGCCGTGCCGCGCGTTGGCCCACGCGGCCCGGTGGAAGGGCCAGCCGGCGTAGGTCACGACGGGGGCGGCGAGGGTGAGGGAGAGCCACTGCCAGTTGTCGAACTGGAGCGCGGGGATCATCGCCATCGCGATCACCGGCACCGCCAGTGCGACGGCCGTCACCAGCCGCTGCCGCAGCGGGTCCGCTTCGTCGGGGCCCGGCACGCCGGGGGGAGCGTCCTCGGTGCGTACCGGGGGAGCGGGCTCGTGCGCGGTGTAGCCGGTCCTCTCGACCGTGGCGATCAGATCCCGCACGGAGACGTCCGCGTCCCGGTAGCCGACTCTGGCCTTCTCCGTGGCGTAGTTGACGGTGGCGGTGACGCCGTCCATCCGGTTGAGCTTCTTCTCGATACGCGCGGCGCACGATGCGCAGGTCATGCCGCCGATGGCGAGCTCGACCTCCGCGGTGGCGCCGGTGCCGGCGTCGGTGGTGTGCGCGGACACGGTGTCCTCCCTGGCTCGTCCGGTAGGAAATGATACCCCTAGGGGGTATGCAGCGCTGATTCATGTATACCCCCCGCCCCTATGAAAGGCAAGGGGTGGAGAGACGGGCGGGGCGCAGGCCGGGTGCCGCCGGTTTTCGGACACCTCTCGTGCCCCGCGTATGTTCGCGATCGTGTGGAGCTGCACCCCGGGCCCGCCGACCCGTAGGCTGGGATTGGACTAGACCTGTAGCGGCGTACGGAGGAATGGGATCCCATGAGCAACCGGGCAGTCCTGGAGGTGATCGCTCTCGATGCGGGGGACGCGGTCGCTGCCCAGGCAGGTGGTGCGGACCGGCTGGAGCTGGTCACCGACATGGCGGCGGACGGTCTGACCCCGTCCTGCGCGACCTTCGCGGAGATCCGCGCGGCGGTCGACATCCCCCTGCGGGTGATGCTCAGGCTCGCGGACGGCTTCGCGGTCGGCGACATCGACGCGCTGGTACGCAGGACGCGCGAGCTGCGGGCCGAGGGCGCCGATCAGTTCGTCCTCGGTTTCCTCGACGCGGACGGGCGCGCGGACCTCGTCGCCGTCGAACGGCTCGTCGCCGAACTGGACGGCTGCCCCTGGACGTTCCACCGCGCGATCGACCGCGCCGCCGACCGGGACGGCCTGCGCAAGCAGCTGGCGGACCTCCCCGGCCTCGACACGTACCTCACGGCGGGATCGGCCCGCGGCGTCGACGACGGCATCCCGACGCTGGTCGTCGAGGCGGCACGGACCGGTGAACCCGGGTACGAGCCGCAGATCATGGTCGGGGGCGGCCTCCGGCTGGAGCACCTGTCCGAGCTGCTCGACGCGGGCATCGACGCGGTGCACATCGGGGGAGCGGCCCGCCCGGAGGGCTGGTCGGGTCCGGTGGACGCGGCGGCCGTACGGGAGTGGCGGGCGGTACTCGACGCGTAGCCGGACCGGCGGCGTGCGGGCGGGGACCGCGCCCTTGCGGCCGGTGCGCGGGAGCGGCGCTCCGCCGCCCGCACACCGGCCGCCCGGTCAGGACAGTTCGGCCGGCAGCGGGGCCGTGTGCAGCACCGTCAGTCCGGACACCGCACGGGTCAGTGCCACATAGAGCCGCCGCAGCCCGGTCCGCTGGTCCGGTTCGCCGTCGACCACCGCCGCCGGTTCGTCCAGCACCACGTAGTCGTACTCCAGACCCTTCGCCAGCGACGCGGGCACCAGCGTCAGCCGGGACTCCGCGGTCGTCTCCTCACCGGGCGAGAGGCAGGTGTGGCCCGCGGCGGCCAGCGCCGACGCGAGGGCCGGGATGCGCGCGTCGGCGGCGATCAGCCCGATGGATCCCTCCTGCTCCAGGGACTCCTCGCACGCCGCGACCACCGCCGCGTCCAGCCCCTCGGGACCGTCCACCGGCCGCACCGACAGTGAGCCCGGCGACTCCCGTACGGACTCGACCGCGGCCAGCCCCGGCGAGATCGACGGCAGCAGCCGGGAGGCGTAGGCGATCACCTCGCGCGGCACACGGAAGCCCGCCGTCAGCTCCTCCACCACGGCGTCCGTCTTCCCCAGGTGGTGCAGCGCCTGCGCCCAGCTCTCCGTCGACCAGGGCGTCGTGCCCTGCGCGAGATCGCCGAGCACCGTCGCCGAACCGGTCGTGCAGCGCCGCCCCACCGCCCGGTACTGCATGGGGGAGAGGTCCTGCGCCTCGTCGAGGACGACATGACCGAGCGAGTGCGTACGCGCCACCAGGTCGCTCGCCTCGTCGATCAGCACCGCGTCCGCCGCCGACCACTTCGCCGACCGCACGCTGCGGGCCGGCTTCTCCCACAGGATCGTCTTCTGCTCGTCGCCGGTGAGCAGCCCGTCGGCGTGCGCGGCCAGGAACTCCGGGTCGGAGAGCAGCCGCAGCACCAGCTTCGCCGGGTCGACGGCCGGCCAGATCGCCTTCACGGCCGCCTTGACCGCCGGGTTACGGGCCACCGCGTTCTGCACCCGGTCGTCGGGGGCCTCGCCCGCCTCCTCCATGCGCACCAGCACCGCATGGGCGATGCGCTGCGGGAGCGCCTCGTGCGCGGACCCGTACCGCATGTCCCGGGCCAGCAGCTCCTTGACCATCTCCTCGATCTCGTACGCAGGCACCCGCCAGCGCCGCGAACCGCGCACCACCATCACCGGTTCCTCCGGCAGCGTCACATGCGAACGGATCGCCCGCCGCAGCACCTCGGCCATCCGCGCATCGCCCTTGACGACGGCTGCGGGCGCGTCGTCGGTGCCCCGCACCTCGACCTGGGCCGTCACCAGATCGTCGACGGTCGCCTGCTTCACCTCCAGCTCACCGAGGGCCGGCAGCACCTGCTCGATGTAGTGGAGGAAGGACCGGTTCGGCCCGATGACGAGCGTGCCGGTGCGGGCGAGCCGCTCGCGGTGCGCGTACAGCAGATACGCGACCCGGTGCAGGCCCACGGCGGTCTTGCCGGTACCCGGCCCTCCCTGGACGCAGACCGTCCCGCCGAGCCCGCTGCGGACGATCTCGTCCTGTTCCGGCTGGATCGTCGCGACGATGTCGCGCATCGGCCCGACACGCGGCCGCTCGATCTCCGCCTGGAGCAGTCGGCTGGTCCGTACGGCCTCGGTGGGGTCGGTGAGGTGCTCGTCCTCGTACGCGGTCAGCTCGCCGCCGGTGTAGCCGAAGCGGCGGCGCTGTCCGACGTCCTGGGGGTCCTTCTTCGACGCCCGGTAGAACGGCTGGGAGACGGGCGCGCGCCAGTCGATGACCATCGGATCGCCGTCGGCGTCGTGGACGTGGCGGCGCCCGATGTAGAACTGCTCGCCCTCGGCACCCTCGGCCTGATCCGCGCCGACCCGGTGCAGATAGTCGAGGCGCCCGAAGAAGAGCGGGGTGTGCGCGAGATCGGCGAGCGACTTGATGCGGTCGGTGATCTGGGCCTGCAGAACGGCGGCGTTCACCCAGTTCGCGGTGACGTCGCGGATGTCGAGGGACTGGGCCTCCTCACGCATGGCGCGCAGGGCCGAGCGGGACGCGGCGAGATGGGCGCGCTCCCGGCCCAGTGGATCGGTGGTGGTGTCGGTCTCTGCTTCGTGCGCGGGCACGGTGTCGCCTCCGGCTTTTCAACGCAGGACGGCGGACCGCACTTCGCTCCCGGTCACTGCCGGGGGACGGTACGGGCCGCCGGGGGATCGATCACGGGTACGCGCGCGGGCGCACGTACGGCTGTCGGCCGGTTTCCGTCCGGTCGGCGGCGCTCCCCCGGCTGCCGGCGAGAAGCCGGTACCACGGTGCGGGAGGCGGGCAGACCGGCGATTGTATCGACCGTCCTCGCCGTGGTCGAACCAATTCCGTCGCCCGGTCCACCCCGTAGGGGACGCCGTACGACCGGAGGCCTACGCGTATCCCGCGGGAATTCCGTCCGCGGGCCGATGCCCCGGACGGACGGGCGCAGGAGCATGGAAGACATGAGTACCGTCATCCTGCATCCCGGAGGGACCGGCCCCGCGCACGGCGCGACGGCGACCACCGGCCATCCGCCCACCCACCGGGTCGGCGACGCCGTGCGCGCCGTGAAGGTCTTCGCGCGCGCCGCGTTCGGCGTGGTCGTCCTCGGCGAGTACGCGGAGGAGTCGGGCGTTCTCCGCCGTCACCACTGAGTACGCGCCTCGTACGTCACCCGCGTCGCCCTGCTCCCGCGGCGGCCCCGCCGGGGCCGGCGACGGTCACCGGGCCGGTGCTGCTCCTGACCGCCGGCGGCTGAACCGGCCGGCGGGGGCCGGACCGCTCAGCCGTCCGCCAGCAGTTCGTCCGCGTCCACGATCCGGTAGGCGTATCCCTGCTCGGCCAGGAACCGCTGGCGGTGCGCCGCGAAGTCCTGGTCGATCGTGTCGCGGGCGACCACCGAGTAGAACCGCGCCTCGTGCCCGTCCGCCTTCGGCCGCAGCACCCGGCCGAGCCGCTGGGCCTCCTCCTGCCGCGAACCGAACGTGCCCGACACCTGAATGGCGACGGTCGCCTCCGGCAGGTCGATGGAGAAGTTCGCGACCTTCGACACGACGAGGACGTTGAGTTCGCCCTGACGGAACGCGTCGAAGAGCTTCTCGCGCTGCGCGTTGCTCGTCTCGCCCTTGATGACCGGGGCGTTCAGATGCTCGCCCAGCTCGTCGAGCTGGTCGATGTACTGCCCGATGACCAGGGTCTGCTCGCCCCGGTGCTTGCGCACCAGCGCCTCCGTCACCTTCCGCTTCGTCGCGGTCGTCGCGCAGAAGCGGTACTTCTCCTCCGCCTCGGCGGTCGCGTACGCCAGCCGCTCCGAGTCGGTCAGATTGACCCGTACCTCGACACAGTCGGCGGGCGCGATGTAGCCCTGCGCCTCGATCTCCTTCCACGGCGCGTCGAACCGCTTGGGCCCGATCAGCGAGAAGACGTCCGACTCGCGGCCGTCCTCACGGACCAGCGTGGCGGTCAGGCCGAGCCGCCGCCGGGCCTGCAGGTCGGCGGTGAACTTGAAGACGGGCGCGGGCAGCAGATGCACCTCGTCGTAGATCACCAGCCCCCAGTCGCGGGAGTCGAACAACTCCAGGTGCGGGTAGATGCCCTTCCGGCGGGTCGTCAGCACCTGGTACGTGGCGATGGTGACCGGGCGGATCTCCTTGCGCGTACCGCTGTACTCGCCGATCTCGTCCTCGGTCAGCGAAGTGCGCTTGACCAGCTCGTGCTTCCACTGCCGGGCCGAGACGGTGTTCGTCACCAGGATCAGCGTGGTCGCCTTCGCCTCGGCCATCGCACCGGCGCCGACGAGCGTCTTCCCCGCGCCGCAGGGCAGTACGACCACACCGGAGCCGCCGTGCCAGAACCCCTCGACGGCCTGCTTCTGGTACGGCCGCAGCGCCCAGCCGTCCTCGGCCAGCTCGATGGGGTGCGCCTCGCCGTCCACGTATCCGGCCAGGTCCTCGGCGGGCCAGCCCAGCTTCAGCAGCGTCTGCTTGACCTGCCCGCGCTCGGACGGGTGCACGGCCACGGTGTCCGGGTCGATGCGCGCCCCGACCAGCGGCTGGACCTTCTTCGACCGGAGGATCTCCTCCAGCACCGGACGGTCGGTGGAGGTCAGCACCAGCCCGTGGACCGGATGCTTGGAGAGCGTGAGGCGACCGTACCGGGCCATCGTCTCGGCGATGTCTACGAGCAGCGCGTGCGGGACGGGATAGCGGGAGTACTGCACGAGCGCGTCGACGACCTGCTCGGCGTCGTGCCCGGCGGCGCGTGCGTTCCACAGCCCGAGCGGGGTCAGCCGGTAGGTGTGGATGTGCTCCGGCGCGCGCTCCAGTTCCGCGAACGGCGCGATCGCACGGCGGCAGGCGTCCGCCTGCTCGTGGTCGACTTCCAGGAGCAGTGTTTTGTCGCTCTGGACGATGAGGGGTCCGGACACGCGCCTCGTCCCTTTCTGCTCTGCGGGTACTGGCCGGGAACGGCCAAACGTCCAGTGTGCCGCATACGGCGCCGATGGTGTGCCGGTGCCGGGAGCGGGATGTTCGGTCATCCGCCCGTCGCGGCCGTGCGGCGGCTGCCATGGTCGACGCGTGACCGACGCCGCTGCCGGGGAAACGCCCCCGGAATCCACTGTCCTCGCACGGCCGGACGACCGCATACCGTCCGTGCTGCGCTTCTCCACCGAACTCGTCGCCTGGGTGGCCACCCCCTGGGTGCTGGCCGGCCACTCCTGGCTGCTCGCCGCGGCATCACTGGTCGTGCTGATCGGCCTGCCGGCCGTGCTGTCCACCCCGGGTGACAAGAACAGCGTGGTCATCGCCGTGCCGGGCTGGGTCACGGTCCTGATGGTGCTGGCCGAACTGGGTGCCGCCGTCGTCTCGATGTGGCTGCTCCGGCCCGGCTGGGCGGCCGTCGCGGTGACGCTGCTCGCCACCGTCTCCGTGATCGCCGAGACGCCGCGCCGGCGGTGGCTCCTCTCGTCCGCCGGGGACGTCAGCCCTCCTCGGCCTCGGCCAGTTCGGCGACGCCCGTGATCCGGTGCAGCGGGTACGTACGGACCTCGTCGGCCGTGTGGTCGTACGCCGTCACGAAGCCGCCCTCGACCCGCACCGGCGCGATGACCCGCTGGCTGGCGGCGCCGTCCGCGTTGACGTAACCGATCCAGACCGCCGATCCCGTCATCGCCGCCGCCTGGACGGTCGCCAGGGTCTCGGCGGAGGTCGTGCGGGGCAGCGAGCCGGACGGGGCGGCCGGCGCCCGGTCCGAGTCCTTGTGGACGACGGTGGCCGCCGTGTCCCCGGCGCGGATCGCCCGTACCGCCGCGCCCAGCAGCGTCCCGTCGGGGAGCGGCGGACCCTCGGGAACGGGGACGGGGGGCGTACGGGGCGGGGTGCGGCGGGCGCCCGCGCGGGTGATCAGGACGTCGCCCTCGGCGGACTCGGCGGCCGGGGCGTACCCCATGTCGCGCAGCCCTTCGAGGAGCGACGCCGGGTCGATCTGGGCGGCCAGGGCGGTCGGCGCGAGACGGCGCAGGCGCAGCGTGGCCGAGCGCCGGTCGGCGAGGATCTCGTTGAGCACGGCCTCGTCGTCGCAGCGTACGTAAGCGGACGCGGCACCGATCCGCAGATGGCCGTGGCGGCGGGCGACGTCGTCGATGAGGTAGCTGAGCGGCTGCGGGACCGGCGTACGGCTGTGCGCGGTGAGGAACGCGTGCAGATCGGCCGCGGACTGCCCGGCGTCCAGCGCGCGGCGCACCGAGCCGGGCGTGAACCGGTAGACGGTTGCGCCACCCTTCGACTCGATGTCCGCGAGGGCGGAGAGCATGTCGGCCAGCGGGCGTTCCAGCGGGCCGGGCGCGACAGCCGTCAGGTCGGCCTGGAGCAGGACGTGGCCGAGCGGCTCCGGGATGAGCGGGGCGAGCAGCGCGGCCGCCTTCGCGGGACCGGCGTCGAGCAGGGCGCGGGACTGGGAGGCGAGCGCGCCGCGGCCGGTGATGCCGAGGAGTTCGGATTCGTTCAGCGTCCACAGGGCGATCCGGGACCGCAGGTCGGTGGTGCCGCCCGCGGACGTGGACGCGCCGCGCAGCGGCCGCTCCCACCGCAGCCGGGCGAGCAGCGTCTCCGGATCCGGCGCGGTGCCGGGTTCCAGGGAGCCGAGCAGGGCCAGGACGCGGCGGCGCACCTCGGGGGCGGCCGAGCGGTCCAGTTCCGGCCCGAGCGCGGACAGGGCCCGGCCCTTGGCGTCCTGGCCGCCGACCAGACCGGCGGTGCGGGTGGCGGCGAGCCAGGCGGCGGCGAGGCGCACCCAGCGTTCCTGAACGGGGAGTTCGGTCCAGTCGTCGTACGCCGGGGTCGGCGCGTACCGCTCGTCGGCCTCGCCGTCGGAGGCCAGCAGCCCGGCCGCGTAGGCGAGTTCGAGCCAGAACACGGCGATCGGCTCGGACACGTCGAGCACGGACGCGATCCGCTTCAGCTCGCGGACGCTGAGGCCGCCGGCGCGGAGTATGGCGGGGCCGCCGCCGTTCCAGCTCGCCAGGAGTTCCTCGACGGCGGACACGGCCAGCAGCGCCTGTCCGGCGGCGGCGCTGTCCACAGCCTGTGGATCACGGCTGGCGGCGGCCACCACGACGGGCGGCAGCGGCTCCGGTACGCGGTGGGCGCGTCCGGCCCGCAGATGCAGCGCCGCCTCGCGCGGCAGGACGACGGTGCGCGTCGACACGGGCAGCAGCAGCCCCCGGTCGCGCAGCCACTTCACCGGCGGGGTGGGGTTCGGGGTGACCTCCCCGTACGGCGGACCCCACACCAGCCGGTCCAGCACGGACAGGGCCTCCACCGGCGCGGTGTCCAGCAGCTCACCCATCCTGGTCCGGTCGGTGAACAGGGCGCTCAGCGCGGTCACGGCGGAGACCGGGTCATGGGTGGCGGGCAGCCCGGCCGCCAGCAGGATCTCCTGGAGCCGTCCCGGCGACATGCCGGACGTGGCCTCCGCGACGGTCGGTCCGAGCCCGGTGGGGGAGGGGTGCTGCGGGGACGGGGCGAGAAGCTCACGCGCGGTGCGCACCAGCCGCAGCCGGTCTTCCTCGCCCCAGACGAGGGCCTGTTCGCGCAGCGTCGCGACGGCGCCGGGCGCCGCGTCCCGGATCGCCGCCCCCGCACCGTCGCGGCCCGCACCGTCGTCCTGGCCGTCGCCGGTCAGGAGAGCGAGGAGGGTGTCGTACGACGCCGGATCGGGTGCGACCGCGAGCGCCTCCGCGGTCTGCAGCGCGAACCGGTCGAGGTGTTCCAGCGCGCGTACGACCGAGGCACGGGTGCCGGCTCGCGTCGCCAGCTGGGTGATGTCGTTGGGCACGGGCGACAGGAGGTCGGGACGGGCACGCAGCAGCCCGCCCAGCGACTCGTCGTCCCGGGCGCGCAGCGCCTCGGCGAGCGTCCGCGGTGGTGTGGTCATCCCCATCCGTCCCACGGTAGTCGCTCCGGACAGGCCCGAGAGCGCTACCGTCGGTGCAGGCCGGTCAGAGGGGAACCGAGGGGAACCACGCGTGGGGATCGAGAGCGACCAGCTCGTCTACGACTATCTGAGCCGGGTCGGGGACCTGGCACAGCGACAACAGCTGTCCTCCGGCGCCCGGATGCGGCTCGTGGCGACGCTGCGCACCGAGATCGACCGGCAGCGCGGAAGCCAGGCCACGGACACCCCGGCGGCGGTGCGGCGCATCATCGCGAAGCTCGGCACCCCGGACGAACTGGTCGCCGCGGCGGCGGGATCGGCGGACGGGACGGTGATCCTGCCGGGGGCACGGGACGGCGCGGAGCGGGCCGATCCGGAGCCACGGAGCATCCCCCGGCCGCGAAAAGGGGCACTCCGGAAAGAGAGTTCACGCAAGGGCGCGTCGGAGGAGACGACGGAGGCGCCCGGGGTGGCTCCGGAGGGTGACGGCCCGTCGCCTCCGCACATGGCGGGCACGGACGAGCTGGGGGCATCCGGGAGCGAACCCGACTGGTGGCGCATCGAGTCGGGACCATTCGGGGACGGCGTACGGGTACCGGGGTTCACCGGTGGCGTGGAGATCCCGGACATCCTGAAGCCGCCACCGTCGTCCGTGGAGGGCGAGGCGGACGGTGAACCCGAGGACTCCGGCCCCGCAGCCGCTCCCACCGCCCCGACCGCCCCGGTGCGGCGGAGGCGGCTGCGGCTGCGTCGGCGCGCGCCCCGCGAGAGCCCGGCGTTCCGGTTCTCCCACCCGCTGCTGCTGCTCGCCGCGGCACTTCTGGTCACCGGCGCGGTGATCGGCTCCTGGCTCGCGCTCGCGGGCGGCTGGCTGCTCGCGTACAGCTCCCGCACGCTCTCCCGCACCGAGGCGAAACTGGCCGCGATGGGGCTGCCCGGAGTGGTCGTGGCAGGCGGCCTGGTCTGGCTGTGGGGACGGATGGACGGCCGCTGGGGCGATCCGATCCCCGAACACGGAATGGCGCAGGCGCTGAGCGGGGTGTGGCCGGTGGTGGTACGTACGGCCGCGGTGGCGTCCGCGGTGTTCCTCGTGTGGCGTGCGAGGCGGGTGGGGTAGGGGGTGGCCCTGTCCCCGGGCGGGGGTTTGTCCTCAAGCGCCGGACGGGCGTGGGCGTTCTCCCGGTCCGGGGTGCCTGTTTTCCTGCCCCGGTCCGGGGTGGCCGGTTCCGTCCTCAAGCGCCGGACGGGCTGGGGGTGTCCACCCGGTCGTCGTGGTGCCGTCGCCCCTGTCCGGTGGGTGGTGGTCCGGGGCCCCTCCGGGGT